>NZ_NOLI01000022.1:0-73849 GCF_002245975.1 Nostoc sp. 'Peltigera membranacea cyanobiont' 213
CGTGGAGAATTTTCATTCCAGGGTTTACTAAATGCCTTATCTAAGTGCATCTGTTGTACCCAAAAGGCAAATAATACCGCCCCGCGACTATCTGCATTGGCTTGCCGATCCCAGGCTTCTAAGACATTAGCTGCTTGCTGCCCTAAGTCCTCACCGTACTTGCGTGCAGCCGGAATTAAATCATCCAAAATCCGATCGGCCAGTTCCATGCGGCTAGAGTGCTTGTCTGCAACCATTTCATCAAAAGATATTTTGTCATCCTCAGCCAACATCCTTACAGAACGTTGGGAGCGGAAATCCATGAAACGAGGTGCCATGTAAGGCGGGTAATTATCTGCTTTAATGGCGGCTGGAAATGTAGTTGTCCAAGGTGGGTCATTTGTATTTTGCAACCAGCCGCTCTTCGGGTCAACTATACGCGGTAAATCTTTGTAAGGATGAATTTTTGTCCACAAGGTTTTAGATGTATTTCCTGGGATTATGCCTTCCCAGTATTTAAAATCACCAAAAGAGCGCACCGGAACTTGACCGTTGAATAGGTGCATAATATGCCCTTCTCTATCCGCATACATCACCGTAAACATTGGCAATTGCAAGCGCTGGAGTGTCTTTTCAAACTGGGCAAGGTTTTTTGCTCGTGCCATATCCCACCACTCCTGGAGTACACCTGGTCGGTCAAGACCTGCAACTCTCAGCGCCACGGTTTTACCATTTTTCTCGACGATCACAGTCCCGTGGACGGAACTTTTCACTACTAATGGTTGCTCTTGCAAGGAGCCATCTTTCTGCTTCACCTTTAAGGAGAGGGTTTTTGTCTGAAAGTTACGAACTTTGTCATCAAAGCGGTATCCATTACCTGCCAATGTGAGTTCATAAATATCCCAACCATCATAGGTGTTAACAGTGTGAGTCCAACCTAAGTTGTTGTTAAATGCGATCGCTAATACGGGAATACCTACAAGTGTTGCCCCATAAGCATCAATTCCTGGTGCGGTGATTTGGGCTTCATACCACAAAAATAAATCTGACCAAGGTAGGTGTGGGTTTGCCAACAACATAGCATTCCCATCGGCAGAATGAGTTGGTGCGATCGCCCAACCATTAGATCCCGCTTGCAACTTTTCTTTGCTCAGGTCTAATACTTGCTCAGGATTGACTACAAAGGTGAAATTTAGTACCCGATGTAAGTGAGCCATGACATCTTCTGCCTTGACTGGTAGCACCACCTCAACTTCATCATCAATCAAGTTAGGATTTTGTTTTGCATAAGCATTGATCCCAGTCGCAAAAGCATCGAGATAACTACGAAAAGTTGGACTCTGTGCTTTGTACCAAGAAGGAGCACGTTCTGGTACTCCCACAGTCTGTACCCAACGATCTGAATCCAGGTATTTCTCTCCCCAATATTCGGCCGCGCGTCCCCGTGCTTGACCATAGAGACGCAAAAGCAAATCTCCATGACTTTGCATTTGTGCCCAACCAAAGGCATAAAATGCACTTTGGTCATCTTTTCCGTAGATGTGCGGCACACCATAGGTATCCCATAATATCTCTGTGGATTTTGTTGGTACAGCTATAGTGCGGCTGCCTACAAACAAAACCAGTATGAAACTGAGTATAAAGGGTAAAACGCGTTTTGATTTTCTTTTGTAAACCCTGAGTAAAATATCAATCCTCATTAACACCACCATCTACAGATGTAACGCCTGGTTACTGAAACAGCTATTGATCTAAATTGGTTAGGGTTTGGCAGTGGTGGACCAAAGCTAATAACTTTGGCAAGAGTATTTCTCGCTTCGCAGCAATAACCGTCTAAATTTGACCTGAAAGAATTCGCCAACAAAGTCGTTTGCATCGCGAATTATTTTTCCTTTGTTTGGTCTTCTTGCCAAATTGGGATACTCCCCTGAACTGTTACGATTTAACTCCTTCAAATAGATTAAATCGAGAATTTTTTATTGGGATAATTTTAGTGAGTTTGAATCCGGCAGATTTAAACAAGTCTTTGAACTCTGTTTCAGTACGCTCTCGCCCACGAGAGCATACTACCAACATATGAACATCTTCAAGCTTGACATTAGAGAACTCATTTCCAGAAGGCATTATGCATTCTATCACTAACAACCGCCCTTGTTCTTTCATCGCTTGATGACAGCGCTTAAGAATATTGATCGCTTGTTCATCATCCCACATGTGAATAACTTCCTTGAGTACATAAGCGTCTCCACCTTCTGGTACACCCTCAAAAAAGCTACCTCCTATGAGTTGACAGCGATTATGCACAGATGCTGGTTCACCTAAATTCTTAACTCTATCAATTGATTTTGGGAGATCGAATAACACACCTGTCATGGTGGGGTTAGCTTCGAGAATAGCAGTAAGCAAATTACCGGTGCCACCACCAATATCAACCAGCTTGCCTATTGACGAAAAATCATAAGCCTCCAAGTATGGAGCATATAGCTCTAGTGACGGATTACTAGCATACTTATGAAACATTTCTCCTGCAACAGCATTTTGCTCATAATACTCAAATAAATCTACGCCATACAAATGCTCAAAGGCGCTTTCCCCAGTCTGTACGCTATACATCAAATTTTCCCAGGGTTTATAGTAAAACTCCTCGCCTCGGAGGATTGCATCCTTACGCACTGAACCCGGAACATCGCTCTGCAAGGATTCTGCTTGTGGAGTTAGTTCAAAGCATCGGGGTTGTGTCTCAGCAAAAATTCCAAAACCCGCAAGAGATCGTAACACTCGATAAAGAGAATCGCTGTGGGTATTTGTTGCAGAAGCTAAAGCATCGCAGTGCTGAGAACCATCTTTGAGCAAATCAGCAATGCCAAGTTTTGCAACAACATAAATCATCCGTGAAATCCAGTAAGCATATACTAACTCTCCTGTAGTTAATGAAAGCTCAATTTTGCTAGGCTTAGAGTTTAATAAAACCACGATTTTTCTCCCTTTTTCTTGAGTATTAGTACTTTGAAAGCATTGCAATTGAAGAATCTACCTTGGTTTCGAGTATTCAGTTGAATATAAGACAAAGAGATAGCTTCAATTTTGATTTTTTAACTTCCAATTTTCTAGTATCCTTGCATCAAAACTTCGATCCGATAGAAATTTTTTCAGTATCAAATTAAGCATTAAAGAAGTTTGATGCTTAGATAAGAAATAACGTGTTTTGGGTTTGCTAGCTTCCAAAGCCTCTAGAATTGTATCTGCAACTTTTTCAGGTTGCATTCCTGTGCGATTTGATCTAATCAAACCCTCTACAAAAAATTTGTATGCATCACCATACATAGCTTTAGCTTCAGATGACATATTGGCAAAGTTTTTTTGAAAGCTTTCTTCAACTTTATCTGGTGCTGCTGAAGCAATTGATCCCGGTTCAACCAAAATTACTTCAATACCCCAAGGATCTAATTCCATTCTTAAAGCATCTGTAAATGCCTCCAATGCAAACTTGGAAGCACACAAGGAAGAGATAAATGGCGAGGAAATTTTCCCACCGACTGAACCAATGTTAATTATCCGACCTTTAGCTTTTCTAATTAATGGCAAAAATGCCTGTGTAACCGCTATTTGCCCAAAGACATTGACTTCAAATTGCCATCTCAGGTCTTCAATGGCAACGTACTCTACTGGTCCATCCAGTAACAGACCTGCATTATTTACTAATCCAATCAGTCCTTCATTCTCAATAGCTTTTGATACAATGTCTGCGGCAAATTTAATCTCTTCTGTTTTGGTAACATCCATTAAGATTGTTGTCAAACTCTCAGATGCATTACGCTTAAGTGATTCAGCATCTTTTTCTTTACGAACTGCTGCAAATACACGATATCCTTTTTTGTCAAGTAGGAGCGCCGTTGCTTGACCAACGCCTGTAGACGTCCCTGTAACCAATACAGCACCTTTTTGATTATCAACCATTTTTTAACCCTTATGTACAACAGAAATTAATTTGCGATTCAAATCTGAATAAGTTGTTTTTAACCTGTCATTTTTTCAACTTCCATTTTTTCTAAAGACTTAAATTCTTTCACAGTCAATAATATAACAATTAAGACAAATAAAATATTAGTAGCTATTATTCCGTAGTAAATACCATTTACACCTAATAATCTAGAGAATAAAAACACTAATGGAACGAAGATAAGTAGACTCTTTAAAAGGAGTACTGCTGCAACTATTTTTTCTTTACCTGTGTATATAAATAGATTCCCAGTAAATCCAATAAAAGGCATAATTGGTATTAATAAATTGAGAATTTGAAAGTTAAATAAATCATTTTGAGTAAAGTCAACATCTGGCAAGAGTAAGTTTAGAAATGTTTTTGGTAATAATTGTAGAGGTAACCAAAGTAATGTCAGTGTAGTAATTGCACCACTAATAAAAGTAAAATAAGCTTTTTTAAGTCTTTTATAATTTCTAGCTCCATAATTTATACCGATTACAGGTTGTAAGCCAATTATGAAGCCACTTAAAGGAAGAAATGCTAATGAACTCAATCTTTCTGTTGCTCCAAAAAAAGCTATATCTTGAGCTGTTCCATAAATAGATATTGATTTAAAAATTATAAAGTCCTGAATTATACTTGTAACTGGAACCAGTATTAGTGATAGACCTATTGACAAAATACTAGGAAGTAAATCTATCGCTAGTGCAAACTTTCTATAATTAACTGGTATAGAACTTTTACCAGAAAAGAAATAAGTTAAGTTGAGAATACTGTAAATAGCCATTGCAAAAACTGTAGAAAGAGCTAATCCTCGAATTCCCCAGTGTAAAATAGCAGTAAAGATATAATTTAATATAATATCACTTGCACCAAAAATACCAGCAGATATCATAGCAAATTTGACTTGCCCTTCTGATTTAATAATTTGACTACAAGATATTGCCAGCATAAAAAATACTGAACCTAGTATATAAGTCTTAAAATAGTCGCCTCCAGCAGAAGCAAGCTCACCTCTTGCTCCGATAAACATTATTAATTGATCGCCAAAACTATAGCCAATGATTGTAATTAAAGAAGCTATGATAATATTTAGTATTATTAAGTTTCCAAATATTCTCGACTGATTTTTAATATCTCCAGAACCAATAGCTCGACTTATAAGAGAAGCAGAACCTACTCCAATGATTTCAGCAAATCCACCAATAATAAAAGTAAGTGGTGCAGAAATAGATATAGCAGCAACAGCAGTTGTACCAATATATTGACCTGCAAAAAAAGCATTAATAAAGCTATTCAAGCCAGTTACTAGCATTCCTAACATACCAGGTATTACTAACTTGAACATCAACTTAATGAGATTGCCTTGGAGAATCTCATTCGTCATTTGAGATTGTTTTTGTGAAGTCATTTTTAGGTTTTTGGCTTGTTTACTGGATTTTGACTAGATGGCTAACGTGATACTGCTTTACTGGTTTTAACTCCATTTGTTTTGCTGAATTCAATGCACTCATAACTTCACCGCTAACTTCTACTCTGGCTTTATAAACACCTGATATACTTCCATCTGCAAGTGCATAATCAATACGTACTTCAGCCCAATCAGCATTTTCTTCTTGCTCACCTTCTTGAATAGCAAGTACTTTGCCAGCTTTTAAATAGTTGAGCCAACTCCAACCTAACTGCATCCAAATTTCGCGCTCGGCAATTTGTTCAAATTTGGTTAAACCCGCCCATCCCCGATAAAATTGACGCAAGCCAAAGACTGGACCATGTTTGTTTATCAGTAAATCAAGGACTTCTGGTTCCAAATGTCCCCATAAGTATCCTTGAGGTAAATCAACTAGGGTAGGAGCAAACTGATGGCCACCAAAGTGAGTTGTTTGCCAAACTCGTAATTTTCCATTGGAAATGGGCGCGTATTCCTTGCGTAATCGACGATATATAGGAGTCCCGAATCTGCCACAGGCAAGGTCAACTTGAGCATGGGTGCAAACCATGAGTTCGCGGATGTGATTGCTTTGTTGCTGATATTGCTGGAACTTTGATAAATCGTTGGGCTGTTGGATTAACTGCTTGAGTATTGCCGTAACCAAGGCAATTGCTTCCCCCTCTGGAACGACAAACTCCTGTTTCTCAAACTTAGAAAACAGCTTTGCAGGACGATAGTAGTATAGGACGCGGGTAAAGCCAGGGTAAGAATACTCGCGGTCAGGAGCAATCACCATTGGTCTCAGGTTGACCCCATGTTTGACAATTAACTCTTGGAACAAACCTATCAATGGCTTAATTGTGGGATTTTCCTGAAAGAGGTCTTGGGACCAAGGTTGGGGAATTTCCATAATCAACCAATGGTCGCAAGTACCTGCTGTACCAATCGGGTCTTCTTTGTTGGTTTTGGAAATTACGGAACAAAAACGACAATCTGTTAGGGAAAGGAGATTGATCTGTTGATTTTGCAATTCAAACCCCTCCTGAAAAAAAGCTGTGAGGCGGCAGGGTTCTTAAATCCAAGCACTTAAAATTCATTATTTATCCTACTAGATAAATTACTGATTGAATCAAACTCAATCTATTTCTTAATCAAGTCATAATCTCTTTTGCAAACGACCATAACAAAGAGTTTTTTGTCATGCCCCACTTTGATTTTGTAATTAGTCTAAACTCAAGTTACTTAGGGTAGTGAATACCTCCCGTCGATTATCTTTGAATTCGCGCCGACCATGCATAAATCTCGAATTATCTACCATCACTAGATCGCCAGCTTGCCATGATATTTCTTCCGTAAACTTGTCGCAAAGTTTATAAATTTCGTCGCCGACTTGGTCAGGAAGCTTTGAAGCATCTTCAAAAATCTCAAGTCCATCTCCGTAACGTCCCAAAAAAGCGTTGGCAAATGCATCTTGATTCCCATACTTTGTTTTTACTACTGCTGAACAAATATATTCGATAGAAAAGCTCGAATCTTCATTTATCTGATAACTCAATCCCTCAATTTTATCCAATATTGCCTTGCAATCATCAAGGGTTTCACCTAAGACACCAAATTTCTTTAAATAATCAAATGGCACACCCTCAAAAGGAAACTTTAGTTTTTTCTCCTTAAATAACTGTTTCGTATGTTTGCTCATTTCCTTCCATATTTGGACACCGTCGACAAATAGAGTTTCGCCTCCTTGTACAGGCGTTTTACAGCAAAACCAAACAACATCAGATTGAAAAGGAGTATGACCATTCTCAATATGAAAATGAACAGCAGTCATTTCGCCATCTACGAAGTTAACAAAATCAGCCGAGTCAATACTTCTTTTCGTGGGATCTCCAATGTAGCTACAACTGAATTTTTCTGAAAAAGCTTTCATCTGGATAGGAGTTACCCCAAAACCTCGAAAAAGAAGAATTCCAGATGACTTGAATAAATCAATAGTTTCTGTTTTAGAAAAGCAGAAAATATCTTCATAATCGTTAGTACTGTATACTGTTTTTCCCGGACCTCTTCCTAATGACTCGATTTTATGTTTCATGGCTTTTATTTGATATTTTTTGCATTAACGTTGTAACTGCTTACTACAAGACAAATGCATCTTACGCTGAATTAGCAACGAACTGCTGTGGCTGCTCTTGGCCTGAACGCCGATCGAGCATTAGCATTTTCAAGCCACTAGCAGGGGGATAGTTAACACCTATAGCCTTGGGTTTTTCCACTCTTTTTTCATCAGCTAATACTAGTTGATAGCGTGAAAGAATTGTTGCTAAAACCAGCTTCATTTCAAAAAGTGCTAATGCCTCGCCCGGACAGCGACGAGCACCACCACCAAATGGTAGAAATTCATAGGGAGAATATTGTCGCTCCAGAAAGCGCTCTGGTTTGAATTGCTTTGGTTGTGGATATAAATCCTCACGTTGGTGTGTCAGATAAATAGAGCCTCTGACTACTGTACCTGGACTCAACTCGTAGCCCATCACCTCAATTGGTGATTCTACGAGTCGTGGAAATGTGACAACCTGAGTTGGATAAATTCGTAGTGCTTCATTGCAGACAGCGCTGAGGTAGGGTAGCGCAACGATGCTCATAGGATCTGGGGATTCACCGAGGGGATCGAGTTCTTCTAGCAATCGATCGCGAACAGCAGGTAAACTATGAATCCAGTACAATGACCAAGTTATGGCAGTAGCTGACGCATCCTGACCACCCAATAGCAATGATGGGAATAAATCCCGCATATCCTCATAGGTCATTGGTTGACCAGTTTCATCGCGAGCAAATATTAGTTCGGAAAGTACATCGGTGCGGGAGGCATCTGCTTGCTCGCGCCGTTCTGCAATTTCAGTGTAGAGTAGTTTGTCAAATTGTCGTTGGAGGTTCTGCCAGTATCCCCACGGACTCCACCGACCTAAATCTCGTCGGAGAAAGGGATAGGACAGGGATAACCCTAGCCAGCGAGACCGAGCAAAACTTAATAACTTGGAAAAGAGTAGCCTGAATTGTTCGTAACGCTCTCCCTCATGCAAACCAAACAAAGCTTGCAGTATCACTTCTAGGGTAATCTTTTGCACGGTAGGGTAGGCATAAAAAGATTCGCCGATCGCTAGATCGTTCATGACTTTATCTGCAACTTCACAGATACGCTGCCCGTATGTTTTTACCCTATTTCCGTGCAGGGGAGGCATTAACAACTGACGGCGATGTTTGTGACGCAAGCCATCAAGCATGAGTAATCCATTATTTCCAACTAAGGGTGCGCCACCTTGGTTTAGCTTACCAGAAGCTGCGATCTCTTTGGCACTCGTAAAAATCTGCTTCATTCCTTGCGGGTTACTTACGATCACTAAAGGTGTATCACCACCTAGAATGGTAAAAATGTCACCATAGCGATCGCCCATAGCATCCATGAAGCCAAGAGGATCGGTCTTAAAATGACGACTCAGCGATCGAGGAGAATCTTTTGGTCCTTCAGGTAATTTCATTAGTATTTTTTTTAATGATTGTTTAATTATCGATAGTTATTAAATTGAACTAACAACCAATGGCTGCGACTCTCCTTGATGCTGACGCCGACTCTGCACAAGCATTTTCACGCCACTGGCTGGGTAACAAATCAGACCTCCAAATTTTGGCTTTTCTGGTCGCTTGTCAACCAGCGCTAATTGATAACGTGAAAGAATTGTCGCCAACACAAGCTTCATTTCAAATAAGGCAAAAGCCCCACCAATACAAGTACGAGCACCGCCGCCAAAGGGAAGAAATTCATAGGGAGAGAATTGTTTTTCCAAAAAGCGCTCTGGCTGAAATTGTTTGGGTTCTGGGTATAAATCTTTACGCTGATGCGTCAGATAAATATTCCCAAGTAGTACTGTTCCTGGACTTAACTCATAACCCATTACATTAACTGGGGACTCTACCAACCTTGGAAATGTGAATAACTGAGTCGGGTAAATTCGCAAAACTTCGTTACAAACAGCACTAAGGTAGGGCAATGCAACAATGCTCATCGGATCTGGGTCTTTACCAAGACAATCAAGTTCCTCAAGGAGTCGTTCGCGAACGCCAGGTAAATGGTGAATCCAATATAAAGACCAAGCTAGAGCAGTTCCTGAAGCATCTTGAGCTGCAAATATAGGCGACAATAGGAGGTCGCGCACCTCTTCATTACTTAATGGTTCACCCGTTTCATCATGAGCAAATATGAGATCGGAGAGGATGTCAGTGCGTGAGGGATCTGCTTGCTCGCGGCGTTCTTCGACTTCAGCATATAGCAATTGGAAAAGTTCTCGCTGGAGATGAAGTATGTATCCCCTTGGACTCCACTGACCTAGATCCCGTTGTCCAAAGGGAAGTTGTGTAACAATCTCATATAAAGGAGATTGCTGATATTTGATGATAGAAGCAAAAAGATGTTTGATTTTGTCATAGCGCTCTCCCTCACACAATCCCATTACAACCTCTATACCCACCCGCAGGGTGATATCTTCGATAGTACGGTAGGCAATAAAAGGTTTTCCAATCGCCTGTTGACTCATGATTTTTTCTGTGAGTTCGCAAATACGTTGCCCACAGGCTTGCATCCGCTCTCCGTGAAAAGCCTGCATTAAGAGCTTACGTCGATGTTTGTGACGGAAACCATCAAGTTGAAGGACTCCTTGGTTTCCTGTACCCCCAGCGAAATTGCTGTTCAATGCACCCCTAGCGATAATTTCTTTGGTACTGGTGAAAATCTGCTTTATACCTGAGGGATTGCTGACATGCACTATTGGCGTAGAATCAGACATTATGGTGACAATATCACCATAGCGTTTGTAAACGGCATCCATATAGCCAAAGGGGTCAGCCTGGAATTGCTGGTTTAGTAACCAATTAGGAGTTTTCGGTCCTGCGGGTAGGTTCATCAGTCTTATTTACTTCCATTTTCTACTTTACACTGGATTGAGCATTATCGATATAAATTCTCAATAGTTTGGCTAATTCCTGAATATTCGGTTCGACTAACATCGAGAAATGATCTCCAGAGACTTCAATGACATCAATAGGTTGACTGGAACATTTACCCCAACCTAGTAAAGGGTCATCAGTATTCCATTCGGGATTGTCAAAGTCATGAATAATTACCTCTTTTGCTCGAAACAGACTGATGGAGTCAGGGTAAAGGAGCGGAACATAATCTCGCATGGCTTGGACATGAGTTTTGAAAAGTTTGTAATAGCGGAGAAAATCCTTAATCTCTGTGTCGCTCAAGATAAAGTTTGCTCTTTTATTTACTAAATGAAATTGCTCATCTAGTTGTAAATCTCGAAGTTCTTCAAAAGGAACAGAAAAGTTTATGTTGTTATTAGTTTTTATCGATTCAGCCATGCGGAGTAAGAATTTGGCATCATCGTCTGCTGTTTTAACGGCTGTTTCTGGTAAAATAGCGTCGATGACAACTAGCAAACCTACCTTTTCGCCTTGCCTTTGCAATTGTTGTGCCATTTCAAAGGCAATCACACCACCGTAACAAAAACCTCCTAAAAGATAAGGGCCATTCGGTTGTACCTGACGAATTTCTTGGATGTAGCGAGCTGCTGTTTCCTCCACGGAAATAATTTCAGGTTCCTCTTGGTCAGGTGTATGTTGCAAGCCATAAAATGGATAGTCGTCACCAAGTCTTCTGGACAAGTTAAAGAAGGCACGAATACCTCCACCAGCGCCATGCATACAGAAGAAAGGAATTTTGTCGCCAGAAGACTGAATTGCTACTAGAGGAGAATTGGATGTCTCACGGACTGGCTGGCTAACAATTTGAGCTAATTTTTCAATCGTCTGATTTTCAAAAAGAGTAGACAAGGGAAGATTGTGTTCAAATCGGTCTTGTATTTGAGCCATTAAGCGTACAGCTAAAAACGATTGACCACCCAAGTCAAAGAAGTTATCTGTTACTCCAATCGGACTAGTATTCAGAAGATTTTCCCAAGTTTTCACCAAAGCCAATTCTATAAAATTGCGGGGAGCAACGAAGGATTGAGTGGCGTTTGGTCGGATAACGTCATCGGTAGGAAGTGCTTGCTTATCTACTTTGCCATTCGATGTTAGTGGAAGTCCATCTAGCAACACAAAACTAGAGGGTAGCATGTAATTTGGTAGCTTTTGCTGTAAGTCGGCGTTTAACTGTGGCACTATGTCTTGGTTATCTGTTACGACATAAGCGATGAGACGCCGATCGCCTTGAGCATCATCTCGGACAATGACAATAGATTCTTTCACCTCCGGATGTTGTGCGATCGCATCTGCAATTTCTCCCAGTTCGACGCGGAAGCCACGGATTTTTACTTGGTCATCACGGCGACCGAAAAACTCAAGATTACCATCGTTGAGATAACGCACCAAGTCACCAGTTTTATAAAGTTTGGTTCCTGGAACAAAGGGGTTATTAATAAAACGTTCTTGAGTTAATTCAGGACGATGCAAATATCCCCTTGCCAATCCATCACCACCAATATAGAGTTCACCAATAACTCCTACAGGCGTTAGTTGCAAATGGCTGTTCAACACATAAACTTGCGTATTATCAATCGGGCGACCAATGGGAACGCTGTTCGGTTGTTCTGGCAATAAACTAGTGTCGTAATAAGTGACATTGGCAGAAACTTCCGATGAGCCATAAAAGTTGATTAGTTTTGCAGATGGCATCACTTCTCGGAAGTTTTCAGCTAACTTAACAGACAGCGCTTCCCCACTTGTTATCCAGAGTTTAAGATGCGACAAATTCTTGATCAGATAACTGTAGTTATCTAAGAGTAAGCGCAGCAGTGAAGGCACAAGTACAATACGCGTAACTTTTTGGTGTGCCAGAGTTTCTATAAACAATTGAGGGTCTTTGGCAATGGCATCGGGAATAATGACAGTGGGAATACCTTGCAATAAGGGAGCAAAAATCTCCCATACTGAGTCTACAAAGCTAATAGCTGTTTTCTGGCAACAAACCTCCTCTTTTGTGAAGGGATAGGTTTTCCACAACCAGTGCAAGCCATTGACTGTACCGCGATGAGTACCAAGGACACCTTTAGGAGTTCCAGTAGAGCCGGAAGTGTATATAATATAAGCGAGATTATCACCTGAAGAGATACTAACTGGGTTATCTTGACTTTCTTGCTTAATAAATTCCCATTCATTGTCTAGGAATATGACCTTCATTTGTGAGGCAGTTCGATCTTGAGGAGCAACTGCTGAAGCCCGAAGAGGTTCTTTGTCATTTGTGATTTGTTTGAAGCTATTAACTAATGACGAATGACTAATAATCAATGACACTTGGGAATCAGAAAGCATGAAGCCAAGGCGATCAAGTGGATAACTTGGATCAATGGGAATGTATGCACCGCCAGCTTTGAGGACAGCTAAAATTCCCACGACCATTTCTACTGAACGTTCTAGACAAATAGCAACGAGAGTTTCTTTTGTTACACCCTGTTTTTGTAAATAATGGGCAAGCTGATTAACTCTCTGATTTAGTTGACGATAAGTCAGTTGTTCTGTTTGGCTAATTAATGCTAATAACTCAGGAGAACGCTGAAGTTGCTGCTCAAATAACTGATGAAGGGAGGCATTTTGGGGATAATCTGCGCTTTGCTGATTCCACCCGAATAATAATTGCTCTCGCTCTTTAGTTGTCAGTGGTGATAATTCTGAAATGCGCTGTTCCTCATTCACAACAATGCTTTCCAATAAAGCTTGGAAATTACTAATGAATCGAGTAATTGTTGCGGAGTCAAAAATGTCTGTATTGTACTCTAAAAACCCTGTTAATCCTTGCTGAGATTCGGATATTGACAGGTAAAGATCCAACTGAGCTGTGCCGCTATCGAACTGCAAAGAACGCACGGTTAAACTAGAAGCTTCTTGTGCAGATTCTGGGGTGTTTTGCAGCACAAACATCACTTCATAAAGTGGATTCCGGCTTAAGTCTCGCTCAGGTTGCAATTCTTCTACAAGCATCTCAAAAGGCAAATCCTGATGTGCATAAGCGTCAATAGTCACCTTACGCACGCGGTGTAGTAGTTCCCGGAAACTGGGATTGCCACTAAGGTTATTACGTAACACCAAAGTATTCACGAACAAACCCAGCATCTCCTCTAATTCGGCTCGATTCCGATTTGCAATTGGAGAACCAATTAGGATGTCTTCTTGGTCTGTGTAGTGGTACAGCAATGTATTTAATGCTGCCAACAGAGTCATAAATAAAGTGGCGTCTTCTCGCTGGCTGAATTTATTCAGTGCATCTGTCAGAGTTTTTGAAAATGTAAAGTATTGCTTGGCACCAATAAAAGTGGCGACGGCAGGTCGCGGGCGATCAACGGGTAACTGTAGTATAGGAAGTTCACCGCTAAGTTGTTGCTTCCAGTAATTAACTTGGGTTGCTAGAACTTCACCTCGCAAGCGATCGCGTTGCCAACCTGCAAAATCCGCATACTGAATAGGGAGTTCAGGTAAGGGAGAAGGCTGATTTGACAAGAAAGCTGTATATAGCGTAGCCAACTCCCGCATGAACACACCAATAGACCATCCATCCGTAATAATGTGGTGGATGGTCAAAAGAAAAACGTGTTCTTCTTCACCCAAGCGCAGTAAAGTTGCTCTGACTAGAGGCCCTTTAGCTAAGTTGAAGGGTTTTTTGGCTTCCTCAACTGCAAGTTTTTTAATCTCAGGTTCCCAATCTTTTGCAAACAAATGCTCAAAATTAATAATGGGTAAATCCCAAGTTAATTGGGGTGCAATCTGTTGCACTGGTTCTCCATTTACCAGCCTAAAAGTTGTGCGCCAAACTTCATGACGCCTGAGAATCTCATTAAGACTTTGCTGGAGTGCCATAATATTAAGCACTCCGGTTAAATGAAAGGCACTCGAAATATTGTAGAAGGGACTGCCGTGGTAAAGTTGGTCAATAAACCATAGCCTTTGTTGGGAGAAAGACAAGGGAATACTGTTGGATGTTTGTCGCTTGGGAATTGTATTAGCTTGAAAATTTCCTCCCTTCAATTTTTCCAGAATAGCTTTTTTCGCAGGTGATAAATGAGAGTATTTTTTGTCCATTGTTAATACCTTTTTAATATTTAGTAATATTTTTTATCAGGAATTAGTAATTAAAAGTAAATCTTTGAAAATTCCTTCTTGAATAGGGATACTTATGCAAAGTTAATCCTGAATAAAAAAACCTCGGATTATGGATGATTTTTGACAAACAAAGCAAGCGTCACCTATTCCCTATCTGCGCGATTAGCGAAAAACATTTCTACCTCCTCTTCAGAAAATTCTTCAATTTTTTCTAACAGAAGTTGCTCAATCATTTCTGCCTGCTTGATAGGTATCATAGCTTGCAGTAAAAGGTCACGTAGTGATAGCTCTACTGGGAACTTTGCTTGCAATCGAGAAACTAGTCGAGTTGCAATGAGAGAGTCTCCTCCCAACTCATAAAAATTGTCGTAAATACCAACTTGTGCAATTCCCAGAACTTCTTGCCATATTTCGGCAATTTGTTTTTCTAACTCGTTAGTTGGAGCAACATAGGAATTATTAAGGTTAGGTCTGGAGTAGCGTGGAGATGAGTCTACTTGACTAGAAGATTTTGAATCTAGTAGAGAATCTAGGTTAAATGTGCGATCGCTCCAGACTTTGATATCTACTGTTGAAACAACAACCTGACTTCCTTCAGTTAAGGATAATAGGCGTTTAAAGACTTCTACGCTTTCTGCCTCAGTGATGGCTAATTCGACTCCAGATGCCTGTCCAAGAGCTTTTTGTTCTTGGGTTGTATTCAGTTGCAATTTATCCCAATTTATGGAAACCCAAGGCAAAGAGTTATTTTGATTATGTCTCTGAGTAAAAGTATCTATTAACTGGTTAACTCCTGAGTATAAAGATAATCCAATTCCTCCAAAAATGGAAGCCAAGGAAGAAATAATGATACAAAAATCTATTTTTCTACTCTGTAAGACTTGTTCTAATACAGTCATCTGATGAAGTTGAGAGTCAAGGAGTTTTCCTAACTCTGTCTTACCAATTTCTGGTATCGGGCATAATACATTTTCGCGGGTTGTTACAGTTGAATAGATAACTCCGTGAATTTGACCAATTTTCTCAGGTGCAAGGCTCTGGTGCATTTGTTCATAGTTAGTTCTATCTGCACGCACCACCAAAAATTTTACACCTAATTTTTCTAATTCCATCAGTTCTTGGATTTTGCTACTCACTTCATCTTCTTGAGCATGAGTTTCCAGCCATTGCGAGTATTCGTCCTTTTGTGGGAAAGTTAAATCCTCAATGAATATGAGTGTTGCTTGTAAAGTTTTCGCCAGATATTTAGCTAGCCCAACTCCAAAACTTTCCAGTCCACCAGGAAACAGGTAAACGCCTTCTTTTCTCAGGGGAGTTTTTTCTTCAACTGCTGACTCTAGGCACACTGGCTCAAATGTTTGTATCCAGCGGTAGCGATCGCGATAAGCAACAATCAAATCAGGCGATAAAGCTGCAAACTCACTAATGATTTGGTCTACGATATAACTGCGATCATCTCCGGCTCTTCCCTCTGCACCCTTGGCATCTGGGCGGTTCGTTAAAACAAAATCTATATTCCGACAAACAATATTAGGATACTCTTGAGGAATAACCTTACATAACCCTAATACGGTTACCTTTTCTGGGTCGAGAGTTTCATTCCCATTAACTTCTTGAGTCTGGTTTGATACAACCCAGATTTGCAGGCTATCGCTAATTTTTAGCTTACTAAAACTCTGTATTAAAAGCAGCAAATTGTTGAATTCTAGATAATCACCCGTTTGATGATTTTCAAAGGGATTCAAGCTCCATAAATAAGCAATATTTTGGGGAATTCTACCAAGTGTAATCAGTTCTTTGAACAATGCATCGTAGTCACCTCGACTTTGGGGATTAATCGCATAAACACCCTGACTTAGTTTGCTAAAGTGCTGTCCCAGCTTCACTACAATGACATCCTTACCATTCTGTTCCAGTTTGTTAACTAACTGGGAACCCACGCCACATTCATCAACAAACAAAAACCATTGTTCATCCTCTAATTCTGGGCGAGATGGAGGTAATAAAGAACGTTTCCATGAAGGGGTATAAAACCAGTTAGCAATGTCTTGTTTTTTATCTAAAGTTACAGAGTTGCTACTTGTAGAAAGTGATGCTGATTTTGCATCAATCCAATAACGTTGACGCTCAAAAGGATAAGTAGGCAAAGGTAGACGATGACGCTGTTCGTGAGTGTAAAATCCTGACCAATCTATTTCTACTCCAGCCAACCATACCCGACCTAATGTATGTAACAAAAAGCTCACGTCTGATTGTTGTTCTTTAGCATGGCGCAAACAAGTCAACACTACTTGTTTAGCTTCTGGCAAGAGATGTTGCGTTGTTAATGTACTTAATGTCCGCCCCGGGCCAATCTCCAGAAAAACACCTTCAAACTGTTGCAACAATTGAGATATCCCGTTGGAAAATTTGACTGGTTGTCGTAAATGCTGTCCCCAGTAGTTGGGATTTGTAGCTTGTTCATCCGTAATCCACGTACCAGTGACGTTGGAAATGAAGCGAATACGTGGTGGATTGAGCTTCACTTTTTTCACGGCTTGCAGGAATGCTTCCAAGATCGGTTCCATCATTACAGAATGAAACCCATGAGATGTATGCAACAACCGAGATTCAATCCCTTTGGAGGATAATTGATTTTGTAATGTGGCGATCGCTTCCACAGTACCAGAAACCACGCACGAAGATGGACTGTTAATCGCTGCTACTTCGACCAATGACTGCTGTGCATCTAAAAGGGATTGCACATCTTTGTGTGGCAGTGGAATTACCAGCATACTGCCTAGTGGCAATTGTTGCATTAGTTGTCCCCGTGTTGCCACCACTTCTATTGCATCTTCTAGGGAAAACACACCTGCAATGGTTGCGGCAACATATTCCCCAATGCTGTGCCCAATCATCGCCTCTGGACGCACTCCCCATGACATTAATAACTGAGCCAGGGCGTACTCAATGACAAATATTGCGCTTTGGGTAATTGCTGTTTGTTGGAGTTGTTGAGTAGCAGTTTCAATTTGTTCTTCTTTGGGGAAGAGTAGATGGCGGATATCTAGATTAAGCAGCGGTTGAAGAATCTGAGCGCAAGTATCTAGATGTTTTCTAAAGGTGGGTTCAACTTGGTATAATTCTCGCGCCATATCTACATATTGCGCTCCCTGTCCAGAAAACATGAAGATGACTGGAGAATGAGTAGGCTTTTGCTGATTAGTGAAAACACGTTGTGGATCAAGGAATGTCAGTACTTTTACTACATCATCTTGATTATGACAAACCACCATACGGCGATGGTCAAATGCCCTACGACCTACTTGTAGGGTATAAGCTACATCAGGGAGATTCAAATCAGGATGCTGCTGGAGGTGAGCAACTAGAGAAGCTGTAGTTGTTTCCAGTGCTGTACTGGTTTTAGCTGAAAGCAGTAACAATTGCCAAGGGCGAGAAGTACTAGAGGGTTGAACAATTGGGGCTTCTTCCAAAATAACATGAGCATTAGTGCCTCCAACTCCAAAAGAACTGACACCAGCTCTGCGGGGAGTCCCGTTGGTCTTCCACTCCGATAACTTGGTATTAACGTAAAAAGGACTATTAGCGAAGTCTATCTCTGGATTAGGTTGTTCAAAGTGTAAGCTGGGAGGAATCAAGTTGTGTTTGAGCGCCATAACCGTTTTGATTAAGCCCGTTACACCAGAAGCTATATTCAAATGTCCAATATTAGGCTTTACCGAGCCGATAGCACAGAATTGCTTCTTGTTAGTGCGAGCTTCAAACGTCTTCTTGAGAGCGCTGATTTCAATAGGGTCTCCCAAGGTTGTACCGGTTCCATGAGTCTCAATATAGGTTATTGTCTCTGGATTAAACCCAGCATTCGCCTGAGCCTCAACAATCACTTTGGCTTGGCCACCCACACTAGGGGCTGTATAACCCACTTTGGCTGCACCATCATTATTGATCGCTGAACTTTTAATTACTGCATGAATGCAGTCGCCATCTGCAAAAGCATCTTCTAATCTCTTGAGGACGACAATACCTACCCCGTCGCCGAAAATAGTTCCTTGTGCTTTCGCATCAAAGGCGCGACAGCGACCATCAGGAGAAGTAATCCCCCCTTCTTGATAAAAATAACCTTGCTTTTGCAGAGACTGTATCGAAACGCCACCTGCCAAAGCCAGATCGCACTCGTAGTTTAGCAATCCTTGGCACGCTAAATGAACAGCTACCAATGAGGTGGAGCAAGCCGTGCTTATATTAATACTTGGTCCCTTCAGGTTCAATTTATATGAAACTCGTGTGGCGGCAAAGTCTTGAACATTACTAAAGAAAATTGAGGAACCCATTGATTTGATTATATCTGGGTTGGAACCGAGTTTACTAAGCATATAGATACTCACGTTGGTTCCTACGTAAATACCAGTCAAGCCTTTGCCTGCTCCAGGAGCATAACCAGCGTTTTCTAGCGCTTCCCAAGCACATTCGAGAAGAAAACGATGTTGGGGGTCTATAATTTCAGCTTCCCTTGGTGAGACATCAAAGAAGGAAGCATCAAACATTTCAATATCTGACAAACGAGCGCCAGCTTTTACATACTGAGGGTCATGCAACGATGCTAAGTCTATATCTGAATCTTCTAATTCTTCATCACTGAAGAAAGAAATCGACTCCTGTCCATTACACAGATTATGCCAAAATTCATCAATATTTTTGGCTTTTGGAAAACGACCGGACATCCCGATTACAGCTATGCCTTTCATGGAATCATGGATTTGTTGGTTATCCATCTGCCTTCCTCCTTTGTTTCATTAATTGTCTTTTTTCTTGCATAGCTGCTTCTTTTCTGCTGGCACGTTCATCAGCTTGCTGAAATGTTGGTTCTTCAACCTGTTGTCCACCAAGATATTCTGCTAAAGCATTTATAGTTGAATACTCAAATAGGTCAGCGATTGATAAATTTTTGTTTAATGTTTTTATAAGTTGACTGCGAACCTGAATTATGAGTAGTGAATCTCCACCTAATTCAAAGAAGTTATCATGGAGACCTACATCTTTTATCCCAAGAACTTCTTGCCAGATGTTAGCAATCGTTTGTTCAATTTCGTTTTCGGGAGCTACATATAAATTTTGTAAATCAGGTCTGGGATGGAGTGATAATGAATTTACTGGTTGGCTAGCTAGTTTCTGTTGAAAAGATTCAAACTTAATCCATTGGTCAATTCTAGCTTGAAGTTCTCCAGTCGAGACAACTACATGATTGAATTCACTACAGTTCAATATCCTTTGAAAAGCTTCTACACCTTCTTTAGGATCGAACGCAAATTCAGTCACACTTGCGCCAACAGATGTACTTTGTTTATTTTCTTTTTCAAGTTGCCAACTATCCCAGCTTACACTTATCCAAGAGACGGGATGGCTCTGATTATGTTGGTGTACAAAAGCGTCCATGAAGATATTCGCTGCTGAGTAGGCAACATATCCTAATCCTCCTAAAACTGATGATAAGGAAGACAGCAGTAAACAAAAATCAAGCTCTCTGTCTTGCAAAACCTTATCTAATACTAAGAGTCCATGTACTTTTGGTTGAAATTGCCGATCGCAATCAGTTTTACTTATCTTTTCAATAGCTCCAGAAGACTTGCCTCCAAGTATTCCAGCAGCATGAACTACACCATTTAGTTGGCCAAACTGTGACTCTGCTTGAGCGATCGCCAAATGCATTTGTTCTGTGTTGCTCACATCAGCACTGACTACCAAAACTTCTGCACCCAACTGTTCGAGTTCTTGGATTTTCAGAATCTTACGGCTGGTGCTATCAGTCTCATCATGAGTCAACAACCACTGTTTCCAATCGTCTTTTTTGGGCAAAGCGGTTCGTCCAATCAACAGCAGTTTTGCTTGCACAGTTTCAGCCAAGTATTCTGCCACAACAAGTCCAATCCCTCCAAGTCCACCTGTAATTAGATAGACTCCCCCTTGCCTTAATCGTGGCTTGACAATTTTGGTTTCATTAAAGCGTACTGGCTCAAAAGATTGCACCCAGCGATTCATACCTCGGTAGGCAATCATTTGCTCACAGCTAGAAGCTGTCAGTTCCGTCAGCAATTTTTCTACGAGTTGTTCTTCTTGCCAGCTTCCACATTCGGGAAGAATAACATCAATACTACGACAGATGATATTTGAGTATTCTTGAGATATGACTTTAATTGGCCCAAGTAAAGTTGCTTTTTCTGGACATAGCTCTTCAGTTCCTGTTACTGGCTGTAGGTTGTTAGAAATGACTGTAATTTGTACTTCAGAAGATGTTTCCTGTCTTCCCAAAGCTTGGGCAAGAAATAGCAGACTATAAAATCCGATGAATTGGGCTTTGTCAACTTCTTCAAGTTCTAATTCTTTGCCATTGACAGGTGTGACACTCCACAAATGAGCTATTGTCTTTGGCAACTTCTGTTGTGTTGACAGTTCGTTGATTAAGGCATCGTAATTATTAGGTTGTTGAGGATTTATAGTATACTGCCACTCATTGAGCTTGGTGAACTCACTTCCAACTATTACGGTAATAACATCCCGATTTTGTTGTTGGAGTTGTTTGACTAGTTTGGTACCCAAGCCATACTCATCGATAAACACCAAAATAGAAGATAATTGATCTATTAATTCCTTGTGTTCGAGTTGTGGTGGAGTTAATGATGGTTTCCAGAAAGGGATGTAGAACCAGTCAGCAATGTCGGGTTTTTTGCCTAGTGATACTGGTGTAGCATGGTCATCAATTACTTCTTTTTTGGGTTCAATCCAATAACGTTGACGCTCAAAAGGATAAGTAGGCAAAGGTAGACGATGACGCTGTTCGTGAGTGTAAAATCCTGACCAATCTATTTCTACTCCAGCCAACCATACCCGACCTAATGTATGTAACAAAAAGCTCACGTCTGATTGTTGTTCTTTAGCATGGCGCAAACAAGTCAACACTACTTGTTTAGCTTCTGGCAAGAGATGTTGCGTTGTTAATGTACTTAATGTCCGCCCCGGGCCAATCTCCAGAAAAACACCTTCAAACTGTTGCAACAATTGAGATATCCCGTTGGAAAATTTGACTGGTTGTCGTAAATGCTGTCCCCAGTAGTTGGGATTTGTAGCTTGTTCATCCGTAATCCACGTACCAGTGACGTTGGAAATGAAGCGAATACGTGGTGGATTGAGCTTCACTTTTTTCACGGCTTGCAGGAATGCTTCCAAGATCGGTTCCATCATTACAGAATGAAACCCATGAGATGTATGCAACAACCGAGATTCAATCCCTTTGGAGGATAATTGATTTTGTAATGTGGCGATCGCTTCCACAGTACCAGAAACCACGCACGAAGATGGACTGTTAATCGCTGCTACTTCGACCAATGACTGCTGTGCATCTAAAAGGGATTGCACATCTTTGTGTGGCAGTGGAATTACCAGCATACTGCCTAGTGGCAATTGTTGCATTAGTTGTCCCCGTGTTGCCACCACTTCTATTGCATCTTCTAGGGAAAACACACCTGCAATGGTTGCGGCAACATATTCCCCAATGCTGTGCCCAATCATCGCCTCTGGACGCACTCCCCATGACATTAATAACTGAGCCAGGGCGTACTCAATGACAAATATTGCGCTTTGGGTAATTGCTGTTTGTTGGAGTTGTTGAGTAGCAGTTTCAATTTGTTCTTCTTTGGGGAAGAGTAGATGGCGGATATCTAGATTAAGCAGCGGTTGAAGAATCTGAGCGCAAGTATCTAGATGTTTTCTAAAGGTGGGTTCAACTTGGTATAATTCTCGCGCCATATCTACATATTGCGCTCCCTGTCCAGAAAACATGAAGATGACAGGCTGTTCTCTATGATCCTGGTATGTAGTAAAAACCCGTTTGAGATCCTGTGTTTCCAAGCCGGTTACAGCATCCTTAATATCCTGACAAACCAACACTCGGCGATGGTTAAAAGCCCGACGACCTACTTGTAGAGTATGAGCGACATTAGCTAGATTTATATCCTGATGCTGCTTTAAATACGCAACCAAATTTGCAGTTGCAGTTTCAAGTGCTGAACTAGTTTTGGCTGATAATAACAGCACTTGCCAAGGTCTAGATTTTTCAAAATGTTTTATCTGGGGGGCTTCTTCCAGAATGACATGGGCATTCGTTCCACCAAATCCTAAGGAACTAACTCCAGCCCGACGGGGAGTGTCTTTAGTTTTCCATTCGGTAAGTTTAGTATTGACGTAGAAGGGACTGTTAACAAAATCAATCTGAGGATTCGGAACTTCAAAATTTATGCTAGGAGGTATTTGTTTGTATTTTAATGCCAAGACAGTCTTGATGAGACTTGCTACACCAGATGCTGTATCTAGATGTCCAATATTTGGTTTGACTGAACCGATAGCGCAGAAGCCATTTTTCTTTGTAAAGCTACGAAAAGCCTTAGTTAGCGCTGCGATTTCCACTGGATCGCCAGTAGCTGTTCCAGTTCCATGAGTTTCTATGTACGAGATATCATCAGCATCGATTCCAGCATTTCCTAGAGCCTCGACGACTACTTCTGCTTGACCATCTACACTAGGTGCTGTATAGCTAACTTTCAAAGAACCGTCGTTGTTAATTGCTGAACCCTTAATAACTGCATGAATGTAGTCTCTATCCGCAAGAGCATCTTTTAACCTTTTTAATACGATAATTCCAAGCCCACTGCCGAAAATGGTACCTTGCGCTTTAGCATCAAAGGCACGACAGTGACCATCAGGAGACAAAATTCCATCTTCTTGATATAAATAGCCTGATTTTTGTGGAACTGCGATCGCAACCCCACCTGCTAAAGCAATATCACACTCTTCATCTAGTAAACTTTTGCAGGCTAAGTGTATAGCAACTAATGAAGTAGAGCAGTAAGTTTGGATACCTATACTTGGGCCTTTTAGATTTAATTTGTATGAGACATTTGTGCTAATAAAATCTTTATAAAGAGTATGTTTATTTGAAAAATTTATCAAATTAGAGTTGGAAAAAATATTGTTAAAAAAGTAACTGTTTGTGCTTGTTCCAGCATAAACCCCAATCAACCCTTCATAGGTTTCTGGCTCATATCCAGCGTTTTCAAGAGCTTCCCAGGCACACTCCATGAAGAAGCGTTGTTGGGGGTCTATAACTTCAGCTTCTTTAGGGCTAAAGCCAAAAAACCTAGCATCAAAACTCTCAATATCTTCTAGTACAGGTGCTGATTTAACATAATTTGGGTCGTTTAAAATAGCCTTTTCAATATTTAAATCTACTAAATCATCATTCGAGAAAAATGAAACAGACTCAACTCCATGTTGTAAATTATGCCAAAATTCATCAAGATTTTTTGCACCAGCAAACCGACCAGACATTCCCACTAACGCTATATCTAAATCTGCTGTTTGTTCAAACGTTGTATTTACATTCATAATTTTTTTAGAAAATCAATATAAAGTAACTTATCATGATAACTTGTCTTGCATTTTTCTCTCTCTTCTTCTTTGTCCTCGACTTAATCTTTGTTCAAAAGCGCTTTCCTGAGATTCTTCAGGAAGTAAAATATTGGACATAGCTCCTACGTGGGGACATTCATAAAGTTTGGCGACAGAAAAATTTAAATTAAACGCTTTATTTAAGCGAGAAATTACTTGAATGCCTATGAGTGAATCACCACCAAGCTCAAAGAAATTGTCATGAATTCCTATCTGTTCAATTCCAAGACTTTGTTGCCAAATATCAACAATTTTTTGCTCAGTTTCATTTCTAGGAGCAATATAGTTATTACTCAGTTCTGGTCTGGGATATTTTAACTTGGATTCATTGACCTTCTCTAAAAGTTCTAAGACGCTTAGTTCATCGTAAGAATTCTGCTGATGTAGTGAATTCAGCAAGTCAGAGCAGGATACTACAACTTGGGGTATTGTACTTCCTAAAATACGCATCAAAGCATCTATACCCTCATGAGGTGATATTGCTTGTTTAATATCTTCTGCACGCAATTCTTGGAGTTTTTGAGGTACTGCTGTGTTTACCGCCATCCCAACTTCTTGCCAAGCATCCCAGTTTATACTTGTGATAAATGTGCTACGTTTCGAGATATTGCAGTAAGCAAAAGCGTCAAGAAAAGCATTGGCTCCACAATAGTCTACCTGTCCAAATCCCCCTAAAATTGAATTGATTGATGATGTGAGGACAAAGAAATCCAATTGAATATCCTTGAGGATAGCATTGAGAACCAGTGTCCCCTTGACTTTGGGAGCTAAAATACTTTCCGCTTCCTCCTGTGTTTTTCGCTGAATCATCCCGCCTCCAGGAACTCCAGCAGCATGAACCACACCATTTAGTTGGCCAAACTGTGACTCTGCTTGAGCGATCGCCAAATGCATTTGTTCAGTGTTAGTCACATCAGCGCTCATCACCAAAACTTCTGCACCCAACTGTTCGAGTTGTTGCACTTTGAGAATCTTGCGGCTGGTACTATCAGTCTCATTGTGAGTCAGCAACCATTGTTCCCAGTCATCTCGGTTGGGGAAAGCGGAACGTCCGAGCAACAGCAGTTTTGCTTGTACAGTTTGAGCCAAGTATTCTGCCACAGCAAGTCCAATACCTCCGAGTCCACCTGTAATCAGATAAACTCCCCCTTTCCTTAATCGCGGTGTTCCGTTGTTAGCTTCATTAAAGCGTACTGGCTCAAAAGATTGTACCCAGCGATTCACACCTCGATAGGCAATCATTTGGTCACAGGTAGAAACTGTTAGTTCCGTCAGCAATTTTTCTAAGAGTTGTTCTTCTTGCCAGCTTCCACATTTAGGAAGAATAATATCAATACTACGACAGCTAATATTTGAGTATTCTTGAGATATAACTTTAATTGGCCCAATTAAAGTTGCTTTTTCTGGACACAGCACCTCAGTTCCTGTCACTGGCTGTAGGTTGTTAGAAATAACTGTAATTTTTACTTCAGAAGATGTTTCCTCTCTTCCCAAAGCTTGGGCAAGAAATAGTAGACTGTAGAATCCTATTTTTTGAGCTTTCTCAACTTCTTCTAGTTCTAATTCTTTGTCAATTATAGGCGTGACGTTCCACAAATGAACAATGCTTTCTGGGAATTTTTGTTGTGTTAAAATTTCTTTAATTAAGGTATTATAATCATCCTTGCGATCGGGATTGAGGGTATACTGACACTCACCTAATTTTGTGAACTCTGCCCCAACTTTTACAGTAATAACATCCTGGTTTTGTTGTTGGAGTTGTTTTACCAGATTAATACCCAAGCCACACTCATCAATAAACACCAAAACACACGAGTTTTGAGATACTAATTCTTTATGTTTCAGCCGTGTTGGGGGTAAAGATGGTTTCCAAAAAGGAATGTAAAACCAGTCGGCTATATCGGGTTTTTTGCCCACTGATACTGGAGTAGGATAGTCATCAATTCCTTGTTTTTTGGGTTCAATCCAATAACGTTGACGTTCAAAGGGATAAGTAGGTAAAGGCAGACGATAACGCCGTTCATGAGTATAAAATCCTGACCAATCTATCTCTACTCCAGCCAACCATACCCGACCTAATGTCTGCAATAAATAAGCAACATCAGACTGTTGTTCTTTGACATGGCGTACACAACTCAACACTATCTGTTTGGCATTAGGCTGTAAATGCTGTGTTGTGATTGTACTTAATGTCCGCCCAGGGCCTACCTCCAAGAAAACGCCTTCAAACTGCTGTAATAGTAGCGATATTCCAGCAGAAAATTGTACAGTTTGCCGCAAATGTTGACTCCAGTAGCCGGGATTAATAGCATCATCATCTGTAATCCAACTACCAGTGACATTGGATATAAAGCGAATCTGCGGCGGATTGAGTTGAACTTTTTTCACAGCCTGAGTGAATGATTCCAAGATAGGTGCCATCATCACAGAATGAAATGCATGAGATGTATGCAACAGGCGACATTTAATCCCTTTGGAGGATAATTGATTTTGGAGTGTGGCGATCGCTTCCACAGTCCCAGAAACGACGCACGAAGATGGAGTGTTAATCGCTGCTACTTCCACCAATGACTGCGTATCTAAAACAGATTGCACATCTTTGTATGACAGTGGAATTGCCAGCATACTCCCTGCGGGCAACTGTTGCATCAGTTGTCCCCGCTTTGCCACCAGTATTAAAGCATCTTCTAGGGAGAACACACCTGCAATGGTTGCGGCGACATACTCCCCAATGCTGTGCCCAATCATTGCCTCTGGACGCACTCCCCATTCTATCCACAACTGAGCTAGGGCATACTCAATCACAAATATTGCCGGTTGGGTAATTGCTGTTTGCTGTAATTGTTGGGTAGCAATTTCAATTTGTTCTTCTTTGGGGAAGAGTAGATGGCGGATATCAAGATTGAGCAACGGTTGGAGAATGTCAGCACAAACATCCAGATGTTTGCGGAATGTGGGTTCTACCTCGTAAAGTTCCCGCCCCATATCCACATATTGCGCTCCTTGTCCAGAAAACATAAAAATGACTGAACGGTGACTGGGTTTGTGGTAACTAGTGAAAACACGTAGGGAGTCTTGGGAATTTAGCACTTTTACTGCATCATCTTGGTCATGGCAAACCACTATGCGGCGATAGTCAAAAGCCCCACGGCCTAATTGTAGGGTATGAGCTACATCAGCGAGTTTTAAATCAGGATGTTGCTGGAGGTGAGCACCCAGTTGCGCTGTAATAGTTTCTAAGGCTGTAGTGGTTTTGGCTGATAGAAGCAATAATTGCCAGGGGCGGGATGCACTAGAGTTTTCAACAACTGGGGCTTCTTCTAAGATAATATGGGCATTAGTCCCGCCAATGCCAAATGAACTAACACCTGCTCTACGCGGGGTTCCGTTGGTTTTCCACTCGGATAATTTAGTATTGACATAAAAGGGACTGTTGGCGAAATCTATTTGGGGATTAGGCTGCTCAAAGTGCAAGCTGGGAGGTATTTGTTGATGTTTCAGGGCTTGTACTGTTTTGATTAACCCTGTGACTCCTGCTGCTGTATTCAAATGCCCCATGTTGGTTTTTACTGAGCCGATCGCACAAAAACCTTTTTTATTGGTGCTAGCACGAAAAGCCTGTGTCAGAGCCTCAATTTCAATCGGATCTCCTAACGGAGTTGCAGTGCCATGTGTTTCTATATACGATATAGTTTCAGGTTCGAGTCCAGCTAAGGCAAGCGCTTCTAAAATCACTTCCCTTTGACCATCCACACTGGGGGCTGTATATCCAACCTTTAAAGAACCATCGTTATTGACAGCTGAACCTTTGATAACCGCATGAATTAAATCGCCATCTGCGATCGCATCCTCTAATCTTTTCAAGACTACTACACCCAAACCACTGCCACCATTAGTGCCTTTAGCCTTTATATCAAAAGCTCGGCAGTGGCCATCAGGAGAGTGAATTCCGCTTTCTTGATATTGATAACCAGATATTTGCGGGACTCCTATCGAAACGCCACCAGCCAAAGCCATATCACTTTCACCATTTAGTAAACTTTGGCAGGCAAAATGGACAGCAACCAACGAGGTAGAGCAGGCAGTCTGAATATTGATGCTAGGCCCCTTCAGGTTTAACTTGTAAGAAACTTGCGTGGGCAAGAAATCCTTATCGTTTCCAATCAAAAGTTGGTAGCTGTCTACTGATTCCATAAAGTCCCGATTGGGATATAAGTTTGTAAGCAGATAGCTACTCGCAGCTACACCAGCGAAAAGACCAATTTGACCATTATAGGTTTGAGAGTTGTAGCCAGCATTTTCTAAAGCTTCCCAAACACATTCTAGGAAAAGACGGTGTTGTGGGTCTGTAATTTCAGCTTCTCTAGGAGAAAAGCCAAAAAATGAAGCATCAAACAACTCTATATTTTCTAGTACACCGCCTGCTTTTACGTACAGAGGATCGTTCAGCAATGTTGGATTTATTCCAGCAGATACTAGCTCCTCATCCGTGAAAAAAGAAATAGACTCTACACCATCTCGGATATTTTGCCAAAAACTATCAACGTTTTTAGCTCCTGGAAAACGACCTGCCGTACCGATGATAGCTATTTCTTCTTGAGCATTTAAGTTATTAATACCATTTAACATATTCATCAGACAAAACGGTTTGAAATTACCAAACAGAATCAAGGTGTTATTCGGCAGAATTCAGAGCGAAATTTTTGCAGCAATTTGAATCTGGTCATTTAAAACTGCATCAATATCTTCTTCTTGAGTTAACGGATTGGCAATCACTGCACGCAGAGCAAGGATCGGAATTTCTTTGCCAAAGCTGGTGATTGATTTTGTCGTTCTTGAAATAAACGTATGACCAATTTGGCGTTGGAGTTTCTGCAAGCATTCATTAAATTTATTGATGAGTTGATTGTCAATTTCGGTTAACTGGTTTTTAATCACAAGCTCTCTGAATGGCTCTGGAATGTAGCGATAGACAAGCAAATTAGTATTAGGTTTTGCTAACAACTCAAACTCAGGCATGGTACAGATCCGATCTGCCATATATTCAGTTTTCCGAATACCTTCATCAATCAAAAATTCATATCCCTTAAGTCCGATGAGATTTAGCCCAGCATGTAAAAATAACGCCATACCTGGCCTAGACCCTTCTAAGGCACGTTTACCTAAATCAAATGACCCTTTACGCATAGTGTAGCTAGCTTGTTTTTCGATCGCTGTTGCCAGATGCGGATCGCGCAGAAAGACCATACCAATGCCCATTGGCAAGTAGAGTTGTTTGTGTCCGTCAATAGTTACTGAATCAGCCCGTTCGATGCCAGCAAGCTTATGCCGATGTTGTTCAGAAAAAATGAGTGGCCCGCCCCAAGCAGCATCTACATGAAAATGAACCTGAGCTTCTTGTGCAATGTCGGCAATATCGAAGAGTGAATCCACCCCACCTGAGTCTGTAGTGCCAGCAATGCCTACAATAGCAACGATCAACAAATTTTGAGCGCGACACTCCACAACAGCTTGGCGTAGCGCTTGGATGTCAACTCGATTGTTGCTATCAGTGGGAATTCTAATTAAACTCTGTGTACCAATTCCCATCAAATCCGCAGCTTTATCAAAAGAGTAATGCATCAAGTCAGAGCCAATAATTACTGCTCCTTTGTAGCCGTAGAAATCTAGAGCTGCGGCTAAACCTTCTTTTTCTACGCCAAGAAACTCATCTTTTGCTCCCAAAATCGCATTTCGGGCGCACCAAAGCGCCGTGATATTTGCCACTGTCCCACCGGAAACCAAAATTCCCAGTGTACTCAGGTTATTTTGAATGTGCTGACCATAGAAATTATCAGAAAAGTTGTAAATTAGTCGATGCAACATTGCCAAAGCTTCGCGTTCACAGAAGCTTAGGGCTTTAGCAGTCTCTATTTTGACGACATTTTGATTCATTGCCGTCATCAACTTTGCCAGAGGACGCACAAAGGAAGGAAGCGCTGAGGTCATGTGACCGATAAATTGTGGCGAGGATGTATGTATTGAATGAGCAACAACATTGTTACCTAAGCATTTGAGATAGCTTTCAAAATCAATAGGTTGAACAGGTATTTGGCTCTCAAAAAAATTTCCTAATAAAGAATCTAAATCAATGGAAGTGTTGGTATCAATCGTGTTTAAAAAATCTTCAGAAAAATCATTCAATATTTTATCTATTTCTTTCTCAATAGATGTTGTCTGACTTGATGAAGAGAACAATTGCATTACTTGATTTCTAATATCATAGTTTAATGCTTTTTCAGTATTCAAAAAGTAACTTTTGCTCGATTTTTCTTGTTTACTTAATGTCATATTCTATCCTACAATAAGTTTTTTACTTAATTATTCTGATTAAACACCCTTGGGTTTTGTCGCTGAACGATGTTCTTTCCTAGCTTCTTTACGTTGTTGTATTGACGCTGTTCGGTTTTCACGGCGACGAGAATGTTGTGTGAAAGACTCTTGTTGGCTTGATTCCTGACTAAGATATTTAGCTAGATGGCTGATAGTCGGATATTGAAACATTTCCACCAATGGAAAATTTAGATCAAATATTTTTTGCAACTTGCTATGAACCTGAACCAAGAGCAATGAATGACCGCCAAGTTCAAAGAAGTTATCATGAATTCCTAAATCTTCAAGATGAAGTACTTCTTGCCAGATATTAGCAATAGTTTTTTCTACTTCAGTTTGGGGGGGCTGATAAACTGCTTCTAATTCTGGACGTGTTGTATCAGGTGCAGGCAGCGCTTTGCGATCGACTTTACCATTAGGTGTGAGGGGTAGTGTCTCTAGCATCACAAAAGCTGCTGGAATCATAAAAGCTGGCAGCTTTTCTTTCAGGAAATCGCGTAGATTATTAAGTGTTGGCTTTTCAGAACTGTAGGTAATATAAGCGATGAGTTGCTTTTGGGCTACTCGATCGGAATGAGTAATTACTACAGCTTCTCGCACTTGTGGATGTGCAGATAAAACATTTTCAATTTCTCCAATTTCAATTCGATAACCCCGAATTTTTACTTGATAGTCCGTTCTTCCCACATATTCAATATTGCCATCAGATAAATAACGTCCTAAATCCCCAGTTTTATAAAGCCGATCAAATTTTGAATTATTAAAGCAATTAGGAATAAATTTCTCATTAGTTAATTCTTTATGGTTTAGATAACCACGAGCTACTCCCACACCGCCAATATAGATTTCACCTGTAACACCTACAGGAACTGGTTGCAAATAAGCATCCAGAATGTAGATTTGGGTATTAGCAATAGGACGACCGATAGGTACTGTCTTCAGGTTACTATTTTTTTGACATTGCCAAAAAGTCACATCAATAGCTGCTTCTGTGGGGCCATAAAGGTTATGCAATTCGCAAGCCAAATGCTCAAAGAATCTGTTTTGCAAGTCCAGTGGCAAAGCTTCACCACTACAAATAACTCTTTTAATTGAAGTACATTTTTCTACACCGCGACTTTCAATAAAGATTTGCAGCATTGAGGGAACAAAATGTAAGGTAGTAATTTGCTCAACAGCAATCAAATCGATCAGGTAAGCACTATCTCGATGTCCCCCCGGTTTAGCAATTACCAAACGTGCGCCAGTTATTAAAGTCAAAAAGAATTCCCAAACAGAAACATCGAAGCTAAAAGGGGTTTTTTGTAGTACGCTATCTGTAGAATTTATTTGGTAAGCTTCTTCCATCCACAGCAAACGATTGCATATCCCTTGATGGGTGTTCATTGCACCCTTTGGTTTTCCGGTTGACCCTGATGTATAAATTACATAAGCTAAGTTCAAGGATACAACACTACTAGCGGGGTTTTTTTCAGTTTCTTGTGAGATTACCCCCCAGTCTGTATCGAGGTAAACTGCGTGTGCATTATGATTGACAAGTTTAGACACCAGCTTCTGCTGAGTGAGTAGCACTACCACTTGGGCATCTTTTAGTATAAAAGATAATCGCTCTTGGGGATAACTGGGGTCTAGCGGTACATATACACCACCTGCTTTGAGGATGCCTAGCAGACCGACGATCGTATCGAGCGATCGCTCTACACAAACCCCGACTAATACTTCTGGTTTCACTCCTAGCTTTATCAGGTATTGTCCTAGCTGATTAGCTCTGGCATTTAGTTCCCGGTAGGTTAACTGCTCATCCTCAAAGACCACTGCCACAGCATCTGGTGTGCGTCCCACCTGAGCTTCAAACAACTGATGGATGCATTGATCCGATCGGTACTCAGCCTGAGTATCATTCCACTCTACCAGCAAAGTCTGCCGCTCAGGTTGTGTTAACAATGGTAACTCCGAAAGCCGCTGCTCTGGATTGGCAACAATGCCCTCCAACAAGGTCTGAAAATGCCCTAGCATCCGAGTAATAGTGGTGGCATCAAATAGAGCAGTACTGTATTCTGCCAGTACTGTTAGTCCTCGATCTGTTTCCCTGAGATTAAAGCGCAGTTCAAACTTTGTTGTCTCATTGTCAACAGTCAAAGGAGTGACGGTTAGATCCAAAAGCTCTAAAGGTTCTACTTGTGCCAGTTGAAGATCGAATTTGACCTGAAACAAGGGTGCCATTTGGCTTAAATTCCGCTCTGGATTCAGAACCTCAACCAGTTTCTCAAACGGCAAGTCTTGATGAGCATAAGCCCCCAGCATTACCTCGCGCACCCGACTGAGCAACTCCCGAAAAGCAGGATTCCCAGACACATTGGTACGTAACACCAAGGTGTTAATTATAAGACCAATTAATCCCTCTGTCTCAACTCGATTGCGATTGGCAATATCTGTACCTACAACAATGTCATCATGGCTGGTGTATCTATGCAGCAGAACCTTAAATGCTGCCAACAATAATGTAAACAGTGTCACCCCTTCTTTTGCACTCAAAGCCTTAAGAGCATCAGATAGAGATTTAGATAATACAAAAGGTTGCCGTGCGCCTTGGTATGTTGCAACAACTGGTCGAGGTCTGTCTGTTGGCAGTTCTAAAATAGAAAGATTAGCCAACTGCTGCTTCCAGTAAGCCACCTGCGTTTCCAGCACCTCTCCCTCTAGCCACTGGCGTTGCCAAGCTGCCCAATCTGCATACTGGATTGGAAGTTCGGCTAAGGGGGAAGACTTCCCACTAGCAAAAGCTTCGTAGAGTACTTTCATCTCCCGAACAAATATCCCCAGAGACCAGTTGTCAGAAATAATGTGATGTATTGTCAATAACAGTACAGATTCTGTATCTCTCAACTGTAAGAGAGTAAACCGTAATAATGGTTTCGTTAAGTCAAAGGGTCGGTGAGCTTCTTCTTTAGCGAGGCGCTGAATCTCCTGCTCTGTTATGGGTATATCCCTCAAATCCACTATCGGTAATTTTAATGGCTGAGTTAAACCAATAACCTGGATTGGTTGCCCTTCTGAATTGCTAATAAAAGTAGTTCGCAAGTTTTCATGACGCCTGACAATCTCGGTAAAGACCTGTTCTAGCAATGCGACATTCAGCTGACCCTCAAGACGTAAAGCACTAAAAACATTGTAATTACTGTTGTCAGGGTCTAATTGCTGGACAAACCATAGCCGTTGCTGGGAAAAGGATAAAGGTAACGCGTTAGAATCTTTTCTTTTATAAATTTCTGACGTTTTTAGAGAACTCAAACCTCTCTGTTTGAGTCGCTTTTCCAGTAGTTCCCGTTGCTCTGGAGAAAGAGCAAAAATTTGTTGAGCTAAATCACTCATTAATTTATACCAAAATTAAATTAATACTTGAAACTGAGCATTTGTAGCAACTAAATTATCAGCTAAGTGACACCAATTTTTCCTGATTAAGGCTACATAGATCCTTCAAATCTTTGAGGTAAGGCAAACTTGCCATTACAGCATCACAATTTGGATTAAAATCAATCAAACAAGCGACTTCATCAACACCAACCTGTTTCAAACGCTCAATCATCTGCATACAAGTCGTTTTTGACCCAATCAGAGTTCTTCCTTTTAGCCAACCTTCATAGGCAAACCGTAAAAGACTATTGATGTCTGCTTCCGTAAATTTCTCTAAATTAACCTTCATCCCAGCATTTTTAGCTAAATTTTCAAGTAAATCAATATGTGTTTTTAAGTAATTACAAAAAGGTTCCCTTGCTTGTTCTTTTACTGTGTTGAAGTCTTCTCCTACAAATGTATGTATCATCATTGCTACTTTCCCTGCTTTAGGGTCGTGACCGTATTTTGCTAAAGATTCACGATACAGTGATATTTGTGGAGCAACTTCTTCTATAGTTCCTCCTAACAAAGAAGTAAGTATGTTAGCACCTATTTTGCCAGCTTCAATAAATGTTGCGTTTGATTGACACACAATCCAAGTAGGTAGCTTACGCTGTATTGGTCGTGGAAATGTCCTCACTTTGAAAGTGTTTCCTGTTGCATCTTTGAGTTCAACTTGTTCACCTTCCCAAAGCTTGTGGACTGTCTGAATTCCACTCCACATACTTTCTTTCCGGTTGGCATGAATTTCGCTAGAAAGTACAAAGTCATCTAGCGTCCAACCTGAGGCAAAAGCAAGGGCAACTCTACCGTTTGAAAGATTATCAACCACAGACCATTCTTCAGCAACACGTGCTGGATTATGAAGTGGCATCACAATACTGCCAGAGCGCAATTGAATTCGCTCAGTTATCATAGCCAATGCTGCACTTGTCAACGATGGGTTAGGATAAAGTCCTCCAAACGGGTGGAAATGACGTTCAGGAGTCCAAAGTGCAGAAAAACCATTTTGATCTGCAAATTTGGCACTTTCTATTAATAGATTATACTTATTTTCTTGAGTTTTTAAACCATCACCTGAAAAATAAAACAGACTAAATTCCATTTATTAACCCCTTGATTTCTGTAAAATAATTATTTAAGTTTTGATGATTGTGTCAGCAAAATAGTTGTTATGAGTGGGGTACGGAATATCAAAATATTGACTATTTGCGAACCCCTGTTATGGTGAGGTATACTAAGAATCTGTTACTAGTTCTTGTTGAATTTCTTCTGCTGACAGGCTTTTTATCTCCTGTAATAAAGCTGCAATTTCTTGATTTTCTTCTTGATTAGGTTGTGTTTCAGCAATGATAACAGCAAGCCCAGCCACAGTAGGAGCATCGAAAAGAATACTTTGTAGGGGCAATTCCACTTGAAAATTTTCTCGCAAACGTGAAGTCACTTGAACAGCTAGCAAAGAGTGTCCTCCCAACTCAAAAAAGTTATCATGAATGCCCACTAATTCAGTACCAAGAAGCTCTTGCCAGATATTTGCAATCTTTTGCTCAATCTCGTTGCTAGGAGCTATGTAGGTAGTTTGCAGATTTGGTCTTGAGTGCTGCGAGAGTTGATCTTCTTCGGAATTGTTCGTACTGTGTAGAGATTCACGCTTAATCCATGTGTTAAGCCTGACTTGCAAATCTCCTGGTGAAACAATGAATTGACCTGCTGAACCCATTGATAAAACGCGCACAGAAACATCCCATACTTCTTTGGGTGTCATTGCCAATTCATTCAAATCTGCTCCAAACCCAATATTTTTTTCTTGTTTCTCTTCATTCTTTACGGCATCCCAATTAATGCTGAACCATGAAATGGAGCTTGTTTGATTACGTTTGTTTACAAAAGCATCAATGAAGAGATTAGCTGCGGAATAAGCAACAAGTCCAAGTCCTCCCACAACAGATGATAATGAGGATTGCAATAGATAAAAATCAAGTTCTCTACCTTGTAAGACTTTTTCTATGACATAAAGTCCGTGAACTTTTGAGTGGAATTGCAACTCACTCTCAGTTCGACCAATCTCTTGAATAGAGAAAGCTGATTTATCGTTACTCATTGGTGTTGCGTAGAACACCCCATGAATCCGATCAAAGTATTCATATGCGTGAGTAATTGCTGCTTGCATTTGTTCAAAATTTGCAATATCAGCCTCAATAATTAGAAATTTTGTACCTAACTCTTCTAACGCAAGTATTTTTCGGATGTCACTACTAATTGCATCCTGTTCATCATGAGTTACTAGCCATTGCGACCATTCATTTCTTTGGGGAAGCCCTATATTGCCAATCAGGATGATTTTAGCTTGTACTGTTTGAGCTAAATGCTCTGCAAACACTAAACCAAGACTTCCCGTCAGATCGCCTGCAATTAAGTAAGTTCCCCCTTCTCTGAGTCTAATTGTTTCTTCTTCAACTTCTTTTAATTGTGCAGGCTCAAAGGTTTGTACCCATCTATGACTACCACGGTAAGCAACAACCAAGTCAGATAGCTCGGACGTCAGTTCTGCCATGAGTTGGTTTATGAGTTGATTTTCCTGAGAAGTCCCCGATTCCGGAATAACGATATCAATGTTACGGCACGTAATATTTGGGTACTCTTGTGGAATTACCTTGCATGGGCCTAATACCGTCCCCTTTTCTGGAATCAACTCCTCTTGTCCAATAGTATCATAAAGGTTGTTGGTCACAATCATTATTTGAAGAGAAGTTGTAACATTCTGTTTACTTAGTGCTTGTGCTATGAAGAGTAAACTGTAAAAACCTAAATCCTGATGTTTTTCAAAGCTAATAAGTGCTGATTGTGTCTGCTCGTACAAGGTTTGATTTTGGGATTGAATATTTGCTGTGACACCCCAACAATGAGCAATGGTTTGTGGAATTTTATCTATTTCACGTAAGGTTTGGAATAGGGCATCATAGTCATGTCGCTGTTGAGGATTGATTGCGTAGGTGCGATCGCCCAATTGAGTAAATTTCTCTCCTACGGTTACAGTAATAACTTCTTGCCCGTCTTCCTCCAGTCGTTGAACAATTTGTGCGCCTAGTTTAGATGAATCTATAAAAACCAGCCAACACAGCTTTTGCTTTACCAACCCTCTTTTTTGGAAGGGTTCAAGTAACTTTACTTGTTTCCAGCTAGGAAGATAAAACCAGTCGCCAATATTTGGTTTTTTGCTGAGTTGAATTTGACGATTATTGCTAATATCTATTGTTTGTGACTCAATCCAATAACGCTGGCGCTCAAAAGGATATGTTGGCAATGGCATTCGATGTCTTTGCTCGGTAACATAAAAGCCATCCCAATCTACCTGTACTCCTGCTAGCCAGAGTCGCCCTAAAGTGTTGAGTAAAAATGCTACATCCGACTTTTGCTCTTTTGGATGGCGCATTGAACTCAACACTATTGACTGATTAGTTTGTTGTTTTACAAAAGTGTTTAAAGTTTGCCCAGGGCCCACTTCTAGCAATATTTGCTCTGATTCTTTAATTAACTCAGCAATGCCTGTACTAAAGCGCACGGTGTGCCGCAGATGTTTTGCCCAGTAGCTAGGATTGGTTGCTTCATTATTAGTAATCCAAGTTCCTGTTAAGTTGGAGATAAACGGAATTTGAGGAGGATTTAATTTAACTTTTTCAACTTGCTTGGTAAATGGTTCCAGGATGGAATCCATAATTTTGGAATGAAAAGCGTGGGAAGTATGCAATCGACGACACTCTACACCTTGTTGTGTTAAGCGATTTTGCAAACTGGCGATCGCTTCTTCAAAACCGGATACAACACATAGTGATGGTGCGTTGATTCCAGCAAGAGTTAGTTCCTCATTCAGCCAAGATTGTATCTCTTCCTCAGAAAGTGGAACGGAAAGCATCGCACCCGTTGGGAGTTGTTGCATGAGTTGTCCACGGGCTGCAACAAGTGCTAAAGCATCTTCTAGAGAGAAAACACCTGCCAAACAAGCAGCTACATACTCTCCGATGCTGTGACCAATCATTGCTGTAGGAGATATGCCCCATGCTATCCACAACTGAGCTAAGGCATACTCAATAACAAATAGTGCTGGCTGAGTGATATGAGTTTGTTCCAGTTGCTCTGTTGCTGCTTGTGAGTGTTCTTCGCCTGGGTATAAAATTGTGCATAAATCAATACCTAAGTGAGATTTGAGTATTTCACAGCATTTATCAATATGTTTCCGAAATACGGACTCAGTTTCGTATAATTCTCGACCCATATTCACATACTGTGAACCTTGACCAGGAAACATTAACACAACCTTTTGGTTAGACGGTTCTTGGAAGTGGGTGAAAATTCTTTGTAGGTCTAGAGTTTCTAGGGTTTTTACTGCATCATCAAAATTCTGACATACTAGCATTCGACGATGGTCAAATGCTCGACGGCCGACTTCAAGAGTATATGCTACATCAGCCAAGTTTAAGTCAGGATGCTGCTTGAAGTGGGTAACTAGATTTGCCGTCGCAGTTTCTAGTGCCGAGTCGGTTTTTGCAGAAAGCAGCAATAACTGCCAAGGGCGAGAAGAACTTGAGGGTTCAACAAATGGAGCTTCTTCGAGTATTACATGGGCATTGGTTCCACCAATACCAAAGGAACTGACTCCTGCGCGACGAGGAGTGCCGTTTGGCTTCCACTCTGAAAGTGTGGTGTTAACGTAGAAGGGACTGTTATCGAAGTCTATTTCCGGATTAGGCTGCTCAAAGTGCAAGCTAGCCGGTATTTGTTGATGCTTAAGGGCTAAAACAGTTTTGATTAATCCTGCAACACCAGCCGCAGTATCTAGGTGTCCAATATTCGTCTTGAGTGAACCGATCGCACAGAAACTTTTTTTCTGAGTATCGGTATGAAATGCTTGTGTAAGTGCTGCGATTTCAATCGGATCTCCCAAAGATGTTCCTGTTCCGTGTGCCTCAATATAAGTTATTGTCTCTGGGTTAACCTCAGCAATAGTTTGAGCCGCTTTAATCACCTTTGCTTGAGTATCTATACGGGGAGCTGTATAGCTAACTTTGAGAGCGCCATCGTTGTTGATAGCTGAACCTTTGATCACAGCATGAATGCGATCGCCATCAGCAAGAGCATCCTCTAATCGCTTCAATACCACAATGCCCACACCGCTACCAAAAACGGTTCCCTGTGCTTTAGCATCAAAGGCACGGCAATGGCCGTCTGGAGATAAAATTCCCCCTTCTTGATATAAATATCCAGCTTTTTGTGATGAACTGATTGCAACACCACCAGCTAAGGCAATATCACATTCACCACCTAGCAAACTTCGACAAGCTAGATGTACAGCAACTAATGAAGTTGAACAGGCTGTTTGAATGTCTATTGAAGGCCCTTCTAACTCTAATTTGTAGGATACTCGTGTCGTTAGGAAATCTTTGTCATTTCCAAATACCAGCTGTTGATCGTCAATAGAATTTATCAGATTTTGATTTGAATAAAGGTTAATTAGATAACTATTAATACTTGTACCACCATAAATTCCAATCATTCCTTTATACTTTTTAGAATCGTAGCCGGCGCTTTCAAGAGCTTCCCAAGCGCACTCTAAGAAAAGACGTTGTTGGGGATCGATGATTTCTGCTTCTCTTGGATTGAAGCCAAAGAATGAAGCATCAAATAATTCCACATCTTCTAACGCAGCTCTAGATTTTACATACTGAGGGTGATTCAGCATAGTAGAATCTATTCCTGAAGATATCAGTTCTTCATCTGTGAAAGAAGCTATTGACTCCACCCCATTTTGCAGATTTTGCCAAAATTCATCAAGATTTTTAGCACCAGGAAAACGACCAGCCATGCCAATTATGGCTACTTCTAAACCATTTAGATTAAATTCTGCTGAAGTACTCATGTTTATTTAACTTTCTTGCTAATTGTCAAAAATTGTTTGATCCGAGATTTACCATCTTTTAGCTGTTCAGTTCTAGTATCAGTTTGATTAATAGATAATGCTTTATTTGTGTTTGTTTGATTGAGGAACTCTGCCAAAGAACTGATAGTTGGATATTTAAACATTTCAAGCATTGATAAATTTGCTGGGAATATTTGACGCAACTGGTTATGAACCTGAACTATCAGCAATGAATGTCCACCAAGGTCAAAAAAGTTATCGTGAATACCTACTTTTTCTAGGTTGAGTGCCTTCTGCCAAACAGTCGCGATCGCTTTTTCTAAATCAGTTTGTGGTTTGATGTAAGTCGCTTCCAACTGTAGACGAAGATTATCCGGTGCTGGCAATGCTTGACGATCCACTTTGCCATTAGGTGTCAATGGCAGAGCCTTCATGGGCACGAAAGCAGTAGGCACCATATAATCAGGCAAATTCTCTTTTAAGAAGCTCCGTAATTCACTGAGTGTAGGAACTAACTCATGTTCGCATACTACATAAGCTACTAGCCATTTGTCTCCAGATACATCCTCCCTGACGACGACTATGGCTTCTCGAATGGTAGGATGTTGAGTTAGTCGTGCTTCAATTTCTGGGAGTTCGATGCGGAAGCCACGAATTTTAACTTGGTGGTCGATACGACCAATGTACTCTATCTCTCCATTAGGCAGATAGCGAGCTAAATCTCCTGTTTTGTAGAGGCGTGCGGTTGATTTGTCGCTAAAGGGGTTGGGGATGAATTTTTCTGCTGTCAGTTCGGGGCGGTTTAAGTAGCCACGAGCCAGTCCATCCCCACCTATATGCAGTTCTCCTGCTACACCAACAGGAACGGGTTGTAAACCTCGATCCAATAAATAAATCTGCGTGTTGTTAATAGGACGACCAATTGATGGGATATTGCTGGCACCCTTCTGTATCCAGGCAAATGTCGAATAAGTTGTATCTTCAGAAGGACCGTACAAGTTGAAAATCTGCTGTATATTCTCCCACTGATAAAGTTGCTGTACAAGTTTGTTTTGGAGTGGTTCACCAGCTATATTAATTGTCTGCACTGAACTTGGAATGCCGTCAATCCTTAATAATTCCGCAAAAACGCTGGGAACAGTGTTGATTAAAGATACACTCTTAGCTGCTGGTAAAGTTGGTAAATGTAGTATATTGTCGATCAAGATGACCTTACCTCCATAACACAGAGGAACAAATATCTCGAAGATTGAAAGGTCAAAACAAATTGACGTTGACGCCAAAACTCCTTCCCTAGCTTCAGCAGCAAAGATTTTTTTTGCCCAATCCAACATTGCAACCGTACTATGGTGTTCGATCGTTACACCCTTGGGTTGTCCAGTCGAGCCAGAGGTATAGATGACATAGGCTAGGTTGCTAGTAGTTACCTCAGTTACGGAATTTTCTTTGTTTTCTTGAGCAATAAGCAGCCAATCAGTATCTAAACAAACGACCTTGGCTTGGTGTTGGAACATGGCTTCCACTAACCGCGCTTGAGTTAGCAGCAGTGGCACTTGGGCGTCTTTTAGTATAAAGCTTAACCGCTCTTGAGGATAGTTGGGGTCTAGTGGCACATAAGCACCACCAGCTTTGAGGATGCCCAATAATCCGACGATCGTATCAAGCGATCGCTCTGTGCAAATTCCCACCAGTACCTCTGGTTTTACTCCCAGCGATCGCAGATAATGTGCAAGTTGATTAGCTCTTATATTTAGTTCCCTGTAGGTCAATTGCCGATCTTCAAAAACCACGGCAATAGCCTCAGGCGTAAGCTCTACCTGAGCCTCAAACAACTGATGGATGCATTTTTCCTGGGGATACTCAACCTCAGTATGATTCCACTCTGCCAACAGCGCCAACTCAACTTCAGTCAACAAAGGCAAATCTTTGAGATGCTGAATAGGATTGGCAACAATTGCACAGAGCAATGTTTGCAGATGCCCAGCCATCCGGCTGATAGTGCTTGACTCAAATAAATCACTATTGTACTCCAGAGTCCCAACTAATCCCTGTGCTGTTTCTGTCATATACAGAGTCAAATCAAATTTGGCAGCACGACTTTCAGTTTCTAGAAGACTTAAAGTTAAACCAGGTAACTCTAGCGCCGACATCGGTGCATTCTGGAGGACAAACATCACTTGAAACAGTGGTGTGTAGCTTAAATCTCGTTGTGGTTGCAGTTGTTCTACCAACTGCTCAAAGGGTAAATCCTGATGTGCATAAGCTCCTAAAGCAACTTCTCGCACACGAGTTAGTAGCTCGACAAAGGTGGGATTACCTGCCAAGTTAGTTCGCAGCACCAAGGTATTGACAAAAAAGCCGATTAACCCTTCTATTTCCTGCCGATTGCGGTTGGCAATCGGCGAACCAACCACAATATCTTCATTGCCCGTGTAGCGCCATAACAGAGTCTGAAAAGCTGCCAGTAGGGTCATAAATAAAGTACTTCCCTGTTGCTGGCTAAATTTATTTAAAGCTTGGGATAACTCAAGAGATAGGTTAAATGAATAACTTGCTCCTTGGAAGGTGATAACAACAGGACGCGGGTGGTCAGTGGGTAACTCTAGGATTGCTGGTGCGCCCTCTAACTGCTTCTTCCAGTAAGATATCTGGGATTGTAGTACTTCTGCTTGTAGCCATTGTCGTTGCCAAGCTGCGAAATCTACATACTGGATTGGTAGTTCAGCTAACGTTGAGGGTTGTTGATTACAGCAGGTTTGATAAAGTGTTGCCACCTCACGCACCAGCACGCCTGTTGACCAACCATCAGAGGCAATGTGGTGCATGGTTAGTAGTAATATGTGCTCAAATTCATTAAGACGCAGTAGTTTTACACGCAGCAGCAGGTCACTGTTCAGGTCAAAGGGTTGTTGCGCTTCCAAGTCTACCTGTTGTCTGATTACGTTGTCTTGTTGATTTGAAGCTAATTCACTGATATCTAATACTGGTAACAGTAGTGATGTCACTGATGAGATTACTGCTACAGCTTGCCCTTCTATTGTCTGGAAATTAGTTCGCAATGCTTCGTGACGGCGGAGAATTTCGTTGAAACTTTGTTGTAGTCCTTCTAAGTTCAATTCCCCTTGTAAGCGAACAGCAGCAGGGATGTTGTAGAAGGGGCTGTTTGGCTCTAACTGGGCAAGGAACCATAACCGTTGCTGGGCAAATGATAAGGGTAAATTTTGCGAGCGGGAAATTCGCTCAATGGTTGCTGTTTCTAGTCCTAAGCCTGCTTTAGTAGCTTGTTCAATGTCTTTTGCTAGCCCAGCTATTGTTGGTTGTTCAAATAAGCGGCGTAAAGAAACTTCTTGCTGAAAAACTTTTCGGACTTGGGAAATCACTTGAGTTGCTAGCAGCGAGTGTCCCCCTAATTCAAAGAAATTATTGTAAATCCCTATTTTTTCAATACCAAGCACCTCTGCCCAAATTCCTGCTAGTATCTCCTCAATTGCTGTGCTAGGAGGGATAAAATCTGATTCGGAGAATAGCTGTGTGAGTTCGGGTGCAGGCAGCGCTTTTCGGTCTACTTTACCATTTGGTGTAAGCGGTAGTGCCTCTAGCATCACAAAAGCTGCTGGCATCATGTAGTATGGCAGCTTTAACTCCAGGAAGCGGCGCAGTTCAGTAATTGTCAGCTTTTCTTTTGAGTGAGGGACGACATAGGCGACTATTCGTTGCGAATCTGCTGAATCTAATCGAACTACAACGACCGTTTCTCGCACTGCTGAGTGTTTTCTGATGACTGTTTCAATTTCTGTGAGTTCAATGCGGAAGCCACGAATTTTAACTTGGTGGTCGATACGACCAATATACTCTATCTCTCCATTGGGCAGATAGCAGGCTAAATCTCCTGTTTTGTATAGGCGTGCGGCTGATTTGTCGCTAAAGGGATTGGGGATGAATTTTTCAGCAGTGAGTTCGGGCTGGTTTAAATAACCTTGTGCTAATCCATCTCCACCGATGTACAGTTCCCCTGGTACACCAATGGGAACTGATTGTATACTTGCATCTAGTACATATATCTGCGTATTAGCGATCGCCCGACCAATCAAAACGCACTTTGGCAAAGGTGCTTGCGGACTGAGGCTGTAGCAACTCACATCCCCAGAAACCTCCGACGAACCGTAAAGGTTTAACAAAGTGCTATCCGGTAAACTCTGCCGAAATTGCCCAAGCAAGTCAATTGAGAGTGCTTCGCCACTGCTAATCCACAACTTCAGTTGGGGTAGCTGCAACTGTAAAACACTAAATGTGTTCAACAGCATACGCAATAAGGAGGGAACAAGTACTAATCGTGTGACATTGTTGTCAGCTAGAGTAGCTACAAATTGCTGTGGGTCTTTGACAACTTCATCGGGCACAATGACTGTGGTGACTCCTTGAAGTAAGGGTCCAAAAATTTCCCAGACTGAATCGACAAAGTTTAACGATGTTTTCTGGCAACAAACTTCTCCTTTTACAAAAGGATAATTCTGCCACATCCAGTGAAAGCGATTGACGGCACCGAGATGTAGTCCAAAAACTCCCTTAGGTTGACCAGTGGAACCAGAGGTGTAGATGACATAAGCCTGGGTATCAGCTTTTGAAATACTGACGGGGTTATATTCGCTTTGTTGGGTAATGACATTTGAGTTAGTATCCAAGTAAACTACCTGTGCCTCATGTTCAGGAAGTTTCTCCACTAACCGCGCTTGAGTTAGCAGCAGTGGCACTTGGGCGTCTTTTAGTATAAAGCTTAACCGCTCTTGAGGATAGTTGGGGTCTAGTGGCACATAAGCACCACCAGCTTTGAGGATGCCCAATAATCCGACGATCGTATCAAGCGATCGCTCTGTGCAAATTCCCACTAATACTTCTGGTTTTACTGCCAGCGATCGCAGATAATGTGCAAGTTGATTAGCTCTTATATTTAGTTCCCTGTAGGTCAATTGCCGATCTTCAAAAACCACGGCAATAGCCTCAGGCGTAAGCTCTACCTGAGCCTCAAACAACTGATGGATGCATTTTTCCTGGGGATACTCAACCTCAGTATGATTCCACTCTGCCAACAGCGCCAACTCAACTTCAGTCAACAAAGGCAAATCTTTGAGATGCTGAATAGGATTGGCAACAATTGCACAGAGCAATGTTTGCAGATGCCCAGCCATCCGGCTGATAGTGCTTGACTCAAATAAATCACTATTGTACTCCAGAGTCCCAACTAATCCCTGTGCTGTTTCTGTCATATACAGAGTCAAATCAAATTTGGCAGCACGACTTTCAGTTTCTAGAAGACTTAAAGTTAAACCAGGTAACTCTAGCGCCGACATCGGTGCATTCTGGAGGACAAACATCACTTGAAACAGTGGTGTGTAGCTTAAATCTCGTTGTGGTTGCAGTTGTTCTACCAACTGCTCAAAGGGTAAATCCTGATGTGCATAAGCTCCTAAAGCAACTTCTCGCACACGAGTTAGTAGCTCGACAAAGGTGGGATTACCTGCCAAGTTAGTTCGCAGCACCAAGGTATTGACAAAAAAGCCGATTAACCCTTCTATTTCCTGCCGATTGCGGTTGGCAATCGGCGAACCAACCACAATATCTTCATTGCCCGTGTAGCGCCATAACAGAGTCTGAAAAGCTGCCAGTAGGGTCATAAATAAAGTACTTCCCTGTTGCTGGCTAAATTTATTTAAAGCTTGGGATAACTCAAGAGATAGGTTAAATGAATAACTTGCTCCTTGGAAGGTGATAACAACAGGACGCGGGTGGTCAGTGGGTAACTCTAGGATTGCTGGTGCGCCCTCTAACTGCTTCTTCCAGTAAGATATCTGGGATTGTAGTACTTCTGCTTGTAGCCATTGTCGTTGCCAAGCTGCGAAATCTACATACTGGATTGGTAGTTCAGCTAACGTTGAGGGTTGTTGATTACAGCAGGTTTGATAAAGTGTTGCCACCTCACGCACCAGCACGCCTGTTGACCAACCATCAGAGGCAATGTGGTGCATGGTTAGTAGTAATATGTGCTCAAATTCATTAAGACGCAGTAGTTTTACACGCAGCAGCAGGTCACTGTTCAGGTCAAAGGGTTGTTGCGCTTCCAAGTCTACCTGTTGTCTGATTACGTTGTCTTGTTGATTTGAAGCTAATTCACTGATATCTAATACTGGTAACAGTAGTGATGTCACTGATGAGATTACTGCTACAGCTTGCCCTTCTATTGTCTGGAAATTAGTTCGCAATGCTTCGTGACGGCGGAGAATTTCGTTGAAACTTTGTTGTAGTCCTTCTAAGTTCAATTCCCCTTGTAAGCGAACAGCAGCAGGGATGTTGTAGAAGGGGCTGTTTGGCTCTAACTGGGCAAGGAACCATAACCGTTGCTGGGCAAATGATAAGGGTAAATTTTGCGAGCGGGAAATTCGCTCAATGGTTGCTGTTTCTAGTCCTAAGCCTGCTTTAGTAGCTTGTTCAATGTCTTTGGCTAGCCCAGCTATTGTTGGTTGTTCAAATAAGCGACGTAAAGAAAGCTCTTGCTGAAAAACTTTTCGCACCTGGGAAATCACTTGAGTCGCTAGCAACGAATGCCCGCCTAATTCAAAGAAATTATTGTGGATACCGACTTTCTCTAAACCGAGGATTTGCGCCCAAATTCCAGCGAGTATTTCCTCAATTGCTGTGCAAGGAGCTATAAAAGTTTCTTGGAGTTCGGGGCGTGTTTGATCTGGAGCAGCTAATGCCCGACGATCTACTTTGCCATTGGTTGTTAATGGCAGGGCATCCATTAGTACAAACGCTGATGGCAGCATATATTCTGGCAAATGCTGTTTGAGATAGCTCCGCAGTTCACTAGAAATAGGAGTTACATCGGATTTGGAAACCACATAAGCCACCAAACGCTGATCGCCAGCCACATCCTCCCGCGCGATGACTATTGTCTCTTGCACACTTGGGTGTTGTTTTAATAATCCCTCAATTTCTCCTAACTCAATACGGAAACCTCTGACTTTCACCTGGTTATCTATTCGCCCCAGAAACTCCAGATTTCCGTCTAACCGATAGCAAACTAAGTCCCCCGTTTTGTACAAACGTGCCCCTGGTTGATCACTAAAGGGGTTAGGGATAAACTTTTCTGCTGTTAGTTCCGAGCGATTGAAATAACCTCTGGCTAAACCTAAACCACCGATATATAGTTCACCTGGAACTCCAATTGGTACAGGCTTATGGTATTGGTTGAGTACATAAAGTTCAGTGTTCGCGATCGCACGACCAATCGGAACAGAACCTGAGAGGATCTCACCTTTCGGTACTTGGTAAATGCAACAACCCACGACTGTCTCTGTCGGCCCATATTCATTCACTAGGATTGTGTTGGGTGCAAACTTTTGCCAGAAAGTGATACTTTCGGCCAGCAGATTTTCTCCTCCAATAATTAAGGCTCTAGTTCTACCAGCAGCTTCTGATGAAGATAAATGCTTTTCGAGTAGCTGTAGTTGCGCTGGTGTAATTTTGACTAAGCTGTAGTTTGAGCCGTTACGTAAGGCATTACCTAAAGACTCCATACTTTGGTCTTCTGGAATAAGTTCTACCCGTCGGCCTACTACCAAAGGGGAAAACAGTCCAGTAATAGTGAGGTCGAAAGCAAGCGAAGAGTGAACGGTAGCCCCCTCTCCCAGATCAACTGCATAAGCTTGCGTACACCATGTTAAATAATTAACTAAACCTTGATGGGGAATTAATGTTCCTTTGGGCTTACCAGTAGAACCAGAAGTATAAATAACGTAGGCTAGGTTGTCAGAAATTGTCTTGCTGATAGGGTTTTGTGTACTTTCTAGGGCAATCTTCTCCCAGTCATAATCCAGGCAACATAACTCAGCACTACATTCGGGAAGGATGGATAACAACTTTTGTTGGGTCAACAGTACAGGTGTACAGGTTTCTTCTAAAATGAAGGCTAACCTTTCTTTGGGATATATAGGATCTAATGGCAAATAAGCTCCACCTGCTTTGAGAATACCCAACACTCCCACAACCATATCCAGCGATCGCTCTGTGCAAATCCCGACTATAATTTCTGAACCAACGCCCATTTTTTGTAAGTAATGAGCCAGTTGATTTGCCCGTGCATTTAACTCTGAGTAGGTTAGTTGCTGGTTTTCACAAACTATAGCAATGTTGTCAGGGGTGCGATCGCACTGTGATTCAAACCAGTGGTGTATGCATTGGTGTTGTAGGGTAGTAGTTTTTGTGTTGTTGTCAACTAAAAGTTGCTCTCGCTCAAGAGGGCTGAGGATGTCGAAAGAAGCGATCGCTCCTTCAATATTCTTTACAACGCTGGCTAACAATGTCTCAAATTGACTTGCCAGCCGTTGAATATCTTCAACAACGTAGACATTGGCATCATAGTGAAATTCAGCAGCTATGCGATCGTCATCCCGACGAATACAGGATAGTTTGATCTGGAATTTATCTACACAGGCGTACTGTTTATAAGTTGAAAAACAAATACTGTCTGCGTAATACCTGGCAGACAAAGACGTAAACTCAAAACAGAATGGGAAGAACGATTGCTCTTGACTATTCCCATTCAACGTACTAACACTGTTTTCCCAAGAAAAGCTTTCCTGGCATTCAAATATCTCCTCCGTAGCTTCCGCAACTATATTCAACAGGTCACTAAATTTGTAGTTATTCTGAAGATTACATTGAAAGGGTAAATATTTGACCAACAGACCTAGAGCTTCTTGCAATTGTTCATAGTTACGACCATTACTAGCTATACCAACGATCGTGTCTGATTTGCCAGTGAGTTGGCACAGCAATATCTGCCAGCAAGTAAGAAAAAAGACATAACTTGTAATATTTGTGTGCTGTGCTAGTATCACATCTATTTTAGTTACTAAATCTGGCGGAATATCTAAACTAAACGATTGGGGCTTAAATTCTGAGTTGTTAATTAGCTGATTTGAGTAAGGAAGCTTCAATTCTCCAATATTGAAGACATCGAACTTTCTCCAGTAATTTGATTCAGCTTTTAGTTCCTCTGTCTGCAATAATTCATTTTGCCATTCAGAGATATCTGCATATTGCAGAGGTTGTTCAGATAGTTTCTCTTGCTGTAAACAAGCAGCATAGCATTTGCTGAGTTCACAAACTAAATTATTTAGAGTTGGCGCATCTGCACATAAAGCAGGCAAACTGACGATTAATAAGTGCTTTTGTGGTGTCAGAGTTACTAAAGTAGTCAACAACAGCGATCCTTGAGCAAAATCAAGACTCTGCTGACTTGCTGATTTAAATAGTTTCTCTATTTCAAATTCTATAGCTTCTTTATCTTCCAAATATAGTTCATTTAATGATATAAAAGTATATTCATTAATTACCTGAATAGGAGTCTTTAACCCATTAATACAATGAAAATTAGTTCGGAAAATTTCATGGCGATTGACTATTTGATTTAACGCTTCTTTCAAAACCTCTTTTTTCAGATTTCCTTCCAAAAGAATCGCACAATGAGCCTGATATGCTTGACTATCTTTTTGTAACAACCATAGACGCTTTTGTTGCGGAGATAGTGAAAAACCCTGAATTTGTTCTTGCATTTTTTGACCACCCTCAGTTTTAAATTTCGTCAAAACTTGTCATTTCACCCATCGCAACAAAAAGCTTTCTTTCTCCCGAAAATGGATTACGCCCATGAGCAGTTAACAGGTTATCTAGTATTAATAAATCTCCAGTTTGCCAAGGAAAGCTGATTTCTAACTTTTGATATACTCCACAAATTTCTTCCATTACAGAGTCTTCAATACGAGAACCATCACCGTAGTAGCAATTTCGGGGTAAATCTTCTTCTTGGAAAGATGATAACAAAGTCTCACGCGTTTCCATATCTAAGCATGAAGTATGCCAATGTTGAGCTTGGGTAAACCAAGTCCGTTCACCAGTTTGAGGATGCTTGACCACAGCAGGTCGCACAGCACGGGTTCTCAATCTATCATTATCTTTCCATTCAAAATCGATACCAGCTTCTCTACAATTAGCTTCTACTTTTGCTTTATTTTGAGTTTGAAAAACAGTTGACCAGTCTAATCCAAGTTTATAGTCGTAGTTACGAAGATACATGACCTTCTTTTCAATAAATCTTTCCCGAATCTTGCGATCGATTAGTTCAAAAACTTTACGGCTATCAACAATAGGAGTTTCTCCTCCTTGTTCTGCTGGTTGACCACAGCCAAAAAATATTTTTTTAGGCCAACGATAGTTGAAAGAATTTTCATTATGCCACAACAGTTTTTTATCTGCTGGGTAAAAAACTGGAGTATAAACATTAGCACTGACAGCTTCACGAATATGTTCGCCATTTTCATTAAACAAGTTTGGGCATAGCGTCAGGCAAACTTGTTCAAAAATTCCTGCTCTGTCTAAATTGAAGCCCCGCAATAATATAGCACCCTGTTTTAGTAACTTTGTTTGGATAAATTCTTGGTTATCCTCGATCCAATTTACTAAATCGAGATTTTCTACCGCAGGCTTGAATACTACAGGAAGTGTTTCACCATGTTTTAGATAATCTATTTTTACTAGTTCTCCCTGTGTCAATTTTACTGCTTTTCTGGCAATATTTCCTAAACCTTGAAGTTTAAATTGCTTATTTTCTATATTTTTCATATTTTTAATTGATGGTCATAATGGCTTTACGTTGAACATCTTTCAACAAGTTAGAATACTCTTTTTTTCGCCTGATTTTTATGTCAGTCAGTTGTTTTTTTTCCACTTTTGCTAAATTTTCAACCAGTTCATTTAATCGAATCTCTGGTTGTTTGATAACAGTATTTAAAAGTATTTCAAAATTTTTCAACATCTTTATAATACTACTAGCGTCAAACAGAGCTATGTCGTACTCTAAATCAGCCTTTATCCCTTGTTCCGTATCTACCATTCTTAGGAATAAATCAAGTGTTGTCTCCTCTGTATCCAGATGATTTAAAGTACTAGCTGTTAAATTTGTAAGCTCCAGAAGTGGCAAAGCAATATTATCAAAAACAAACTTAACCTGGAATAGTGGCATCCGATTTAGATTTCGTTCTACTTTCAGAGCATCTACAACTTTGTCAAACGGCAGTTCTTGATGTGTGTAGGCTCCTAAAGTTACTTCACGTACTCGTTCAAGTAACTCTCGAAAGGAAGGATTCTCAGACAAATTAGTACGCAACACCAACTGGTTGACGAAGAATCCAATTAATCCCTCTATTTCAGCTTGGTTGCGGTTGGCAATATCAGTACCTACGACAATATCATCCTGACTAGTGTACCAGTGTAATAGAGTTTGAAACGTAGCTAGTAATGTCATAAAAAGTGTAACACCTTCTTGTTGACTCAAGGCTTTAATATCTTCTGATAAAGCTTTTGGTAACATCAGGTATTGTTTTGCAGCCCGAAAAGTTTGAATTGCTTGTCGGGGGCGATCGGTAGGCAATTGTAAACAAGGAAGGCTGTCAAGACGTTTCTTCCAATAAGTAATTTGAGATTCTAGTTTCTCTCCCTGTAGCGATTGCCGTTGCCAGAGAGCAAAGTCTGCATACTGGATAGGGAGTTCAGGTAGTGGTGAAGGTAATCCAGCACAAAAGGCTTTGTACAGCGCTGTCAATTCGCGAACAAACACACCAATTGACCAACCATCTATGGCAATGTGATGTATTGTTAATTGCATTAAATATTCTGTTTTGCTCAGATGCAACAGGATAGGTCGCAACAAAGGTTCTTGTGCCAAATTAAAAACTACTTGAGCTTCCTTAGTGGTTAATCGTTGGATTTCTTGCTCAAGCTGATTCTTTGGTAGTTTCTGGAGGTCTACTATCGGCAGAACAATACTCAAAAATGGAGCAATGATTTGAACTGGTTGTCCCTCTATCATTTTGAAGGTAGTACGTAGAGATTCATGACGTTGCACAATCTCATTTAGGCTGTGCTCCAATGCTGTTACATTGAGTGAACCTGTAAAGCGTAGAAATCCAGACACATTGTAAGCAGTACTAGTGGGATCTAATTGATGGAGAAACCACAGGCGTTGTTGGGCAAACGATAAGGGAGTAGGACTTATTTGAGAACGTCTGGGAATAACTTCTAATTGAGAGCCAGAGTTAATTTCACCCCGCAGCCGCTTTTCAAGAATTTCTCGCTGTATGGGTGAAAGTTTTGACCGTCTTTTCAAAATTTCATCTTTTGAAATTTTCATCATCAATATCTTGAACTCAAAGACTTTTGCTATCTAGTTTGATAATTACACACCAAAGTTTAAATGCATTTATCAAATCTAACTAATTTTAACCTCAGAGAATGTTTCTAACTCTTCTAGAATCATTTCTTCAATAACCAAAGCCAACTCAGCTATATTTGGTTCATCAAAGAAGCGTTTATGAGACAGTTCTATATTGAAGGTTTTACGTATTCGAGAAATAACAATAGTAGCAAGTAAAGAGTCTCCCCTCAAATCAAAAAAGTTATCGTGAATTCCTACCTGTTCAATACTAAAGATTTCTTGCCATATATCAGTTAGAATGCGCTCAATCTCGGTACGTGGAGCAACATAAGCATTTATTAGGTTAGGGCGAGGGTGAGTTGGTTTATCTCGCCTAATCTTAGTAAATTTTTCTTCTAAAGCATTGAGAGTATCTTTTAGGTTAATCAAATTCCGATTAATCAGGTTATTAAAATCGCTTCTCGATACAATTACCTGAGGTATTGTGCTACAAAACAGAATACGTCTAAAAGCCTCCATGCCTTCTTCTAGGCTTAATCCTGCTTCTTCAAGTGTTAATTCTGACACCCTATCTAAGTTTGTTTGAGTCATCCATTCTGGAGTGTTCCATCTATTCCAATTTATGGATCTCATAAACCTACCATTTTTAGAGGCACTGTAGTAGGCAAACGCATCAATAAAAGCACATTCAGCAGTATATTCTACTAGCCCAATTCCACCTACAACTGAAGCTTGTGATGAAGTCAGTACAAAGAAATCTAACTTGGTATCTTTGAAAAGATGATCGAGTATTATTGTTCCTATTACTTTCGGCGCAAGAAAAATTCTTCCTGTTTCTAGCGTTTTTTGTGCAAAGAATTCTTGTTGGCTTTCTACAGCATTATGAATTACCCCATTAATTTGACCAAATCGATTGTTCGCTTGAGTTATTGCTGCTTCCATTTGTTCTTGATTGGTAACATCAGCTTTAACTACTAGAACTTCCCCACCCAAAGCCTCAAGTTCTTGCAATTTAAGGATCTTGCGGCTTACGCTATCTTGCTCACCATAATCTGATAGCCATTGTGACCACTCATCTGGCTCAGGAAAAGCTGAACGTCCTATCAGTATGAGTTTTGCTTGTACAGTCTTCGCTAGATATTCTGCATTAAAGAGACCAACTCCTCCTAATCCACCAGTTATCAAATAAACTCCCCTTTCTCTGAACTGAGGTTTTGCTTCGATTGTTCCATCCAAGCTGACAGGTTCAAAGGTCTGCACCCAGCGATAATTTCCACGGTACGCCACAACACGGTCAGACGATTGAACCATGAATTCCGCCAGTAACTGATCTATAAGTTTTTCTTGTTGCCAATTTTCTGTTTCAGGAATAACGATATCAATGCTACGACAGACGATATTCGGGTACTCTTGCTGAATGACCTTACATGGCCCTAATAGGAAAGCCTTAGCTGGGTCTAGAACCTCTGAGCCTGTCACTTCCTGCAAATTGTTTGACACTATTTCAATTTCCACGGGACTTGTGATATTTTGCTGCTCTGCAAGTGCTTGTGCTAGAAATAGCAGACTGTAAAAACTCTGAGTTTCACACCTTTCAAGGAACTCAATTGTTAATTCTGTGCCACTGTTCAATGTAAGACTCCACAAATGTAAAATCCTGTTTGGAGTCAACTTTAATGCACCAAGTTCTTTGATCAAGGCGTAATAATCATCTCGTCGTCGAGGGTTAATGGTATATACGCGTTGAGAAGATGCTATTTCGCTACCAAATTGCTCTCCTATTCTGACGATAATTGCATTCTGACCCTCAAGGGTAAGTCGTTGCACGATATTATCACCCAAACCGCACTCATCGATAAATACTAACCAACACTCTGGCTGAGTTACTTGAAGGTTTGAGCTAAACGGCTGAGGCGGCATTAAACGTTTCCAAGAGGGAATGTAAAACCAGTCGGAAATGTCCAGCTTTTCCTGTAATGAAACTTGAGGTTTGTTTTCAGTATCTATTTGCTCAAAGGTTACAGTAAATGCTGAAGCTACGGGTAATGCTGTTGACGTAGAAGCTTGAGCTACGAAAACATATTGTTCAAAAGCATCAATTTCAGAAAAAGCCGCCACCTCAACAAACCCATGATTACGTAAAGCTTCCTGCCACTGTTCTTTTGATAAAAAGGGATTACCTGAACTTCGTTGTTCATCCTCTAACGGATTCATCAACAGACCATCAATCATGTCGAAGTCTAATTGAGGTTGCGTTATCTCCTGGATTAATAACAGACCTTCAGGAGCCAATAAAGAGCGTACATACTCAAGAGTTTTTCCTATATTTTGAGTCACATGCAGCACATTTACGGCTACTACTACATCAAAGCTGTGGCTCTCGTACCCTTGCTCAGATGGAGGCTGCTCAATGTTTAGTAAACGATATTCAACAAATGGATAGGCGCTAAATTCTTTTTCAGCTTCTGTTAGAAAAAAACTGCCTACATCAGTAAAGGTGTAATTGGTTTGCTTGGATGGCAATACAGGTAGTAATTCTGCCGTTACAATACCAGTTCCACCCCCGATTTCTAGGATTCTTAGATTCACCTCGGATGGCAATGACTTTATTACCACCTCCAGGATCGCTTGGATAATCGCATTATAGTAGACATCAGTGGGCAAGTTTTGCCGAGAAATTTCTCCTTCCTTGGCTAAGGTAGCAGCATACAACTTTAATGGTTCTTTTTTACCAATAAGTATGTCTGCTAGATTTTCACCAAAGTTCTGGACGAGTTCTATCTGTTGAGGTATATCAGCCCATCTAACTCTGAATTCTTTTACTAAACTATTAATCGAGTCTGCTGGCAATGGTAGAAGGTTTGTAAAGAGTTTTCCATCTTGCTTTAGGTGGCCTCGCTCTACAAGGACATCCAGCCAGCGACACAATAATTGTCGGTAGTGAGGAATAACTTGACATTGCTCAAACAACTCCTCAAGAGAATAGTTCTGTGATGGATTTTTGAATGCACCTAAACCCCTTAAAGCAAGATTCATGTAGACGGTACATAAATTTTCTAAGCACTGTTTGTTCGCTAGATAAATGTGATTATCAAATTCAGAGATTCCCTCACTCGCTTGGAACTGGCCAACTTCTACCAGAGATTTCCAAATTTCTAGTGCCGTTGGTTTTCGTTGGAGGTGTCTTTTTGTTAAAGGTGAAAGTTTTTCAGGTTCAATCCAGTAACGCTGCCGCTCAAAGGGATATGTTGGCAAAGGAAGGCGATGACGGTGTTCATGGGTGTAAAATCTTGACCAATCTACCTGTACTCCATACAACCAGAGTTTACCTAATGTGTTCAGTAAGAATGTTACGTCAGACTGTTTTTCGTGAGGATGTCGTAATGAAGATAGTCCTGGAGAATCTAAATGCTTTTTAGTAAAGCTACACAAAGTGTGCCCTGGTCCCACCTCTAGCAGAATGTAATTTGGCTCTTGCGACAATGTAGAAATGCCTGCCGCAAACTGCACTGTTTGCCGTAAATGTTTTGCCCAGTAATTTGGATCTGTGGCTTGTTCTGCTGTAATCCGGTTTCCTGTGACATTAGAAACAAAGGTAATTTTTGGAGGATGTAATTTGACTTTGCTTACTTCCTTTTGGAATGCCTCTAATATAGGTTCCATCATTGGGGAATGAAAAGCATGGGAAGTATGGAGACGGCGGCAGTCTATACCTTTATCTTGGAGCTTGTTTTGAAATGCGTCTATGGCATCATGAGTTCCCGAAACCACACATAGAGATGGTGCATTATTGGCAGCAAGGGATAATTTTTCATCAAGTAAAGCTTTAACTTCTTCCTCTGGCAGTGGTACAGAGAGCATAGTACCAGATGGTAGTTGTTGCATCAGCCGTCCACGCGCCGCCACTAGCGCCAAAGCATCTTCAAGTGAGATGACACCAGCAAGGCAAGCTGCTACATATTCCCCGATGCTATGACCAATCATTGCACCTGGAGTAATTCCCCATGACATCCACAACTGAGCCAGAGCATACTCTATCACAAACAATGCAGGTTGAGTGATATCAGTTTGTTGCAGTTTTTGTGCTGCGGCAACTGAGCCAGACTCGCTTGGATAAATGAGCGATCGCAGATCCAATCCTATATGAGATTGGAGCAATTTACAGCACAAATCCACTTGTTCCCGAAAAATTGGCTCAGTCTGGTAAAGTTCTTTACCCATGTCCACATACTGAGCGCCCTGTCCTGGAAACATGAATACGATGGGGCGATTCTCTACTTCGACTAAGTTAGTGAAAACTCTTTGAGGATCTCGTATCTGCAAGGCGCTGGTTGCATCTTCGATATCTTGACACACTAATACGCGACGATAATTGAATTCCCTGCGTCCGACTTGCAACGTATGCGCCACATCTGCCAGAGTAATATCGCTGTGTTGCTTGAGGTATTGAACCAGATTTTCTGTTGCAGTATCCAAAGCGGAGTCTGTTTTGGCAGAAAGTACCAATAATTGCCAAGGGCGAGAGGGACTAGAAGCTTCTAAGGCTGGCGCTTCTTCCAGAATTACATGAGCATTAGTCCCACCAATACCTAAGGAACTGACTCCAGCCCGACGAGGAGTAAGTCCGGCTTTCCATTCTGTAAGCGTTGTATTAACGTAAAAAGGGCTATTGGCGAAATCTATTTGAGGATTGGGTTGCTCAAAATTCAAGCTGGGTGGTATTTGCTTGTGTTTAAGGGCTAAAACCGTTTTAATCAGTCCTGCAATCCCAGCTGCTGCATCTAGATGGCCAATGTTTGTTTTAACTGAACCGATTGCACAGAAGCCTTTTTTATGGGTACTTTCACGAAACACGTTTGTTAAAGCAGAAATTTCAATCGGATCGCCTAAGACAGTTCCTGTACCGTGAGCTTCCACATAGCTAATTGTTTCAGGTTCCACCCCAGCCAAAGCAAGTGCTTCTGCGATGACATCTGCTTGTCCGTTAACACTGGGTGCTGTGTAACCAACTTTACCAGAACCATCGTTATTGATCGCACTACTTTTAATCACAGCATAGATCCGATCGCCATCAGCGATCGCCTCAGATAACCGCTTCAAAACTACAATCCCCAGTCCATTACCAATAATTGTTCCCTTGGCTTTGGCATCAAAGGCACGACAGTGGCCATCAGGTGATAGAATACCCCCTTCTTCATACAAATACCCTGTTTTTTGGGGAATGTGAATAGATACTCCACCCGCTAAAGCCATATCGCATTGGTAATTTAATAGACTTTGACAAGCTAAAGAAATAGCTACTAAGGAAGTAGAACAAGCCGTTTGTACCGTTAGACTTGGGCCTGTAAGATTTAATTTATAGGAAACGCGAGTCGCCAGGAAATCTTTATCGTTGCCAATTCCCTTTTGGATAATGTTACCCAATCCAACTCGATCGCTATTTAAATCCAATGATAAATAATTATTTGAACTAGAACCAGCATAAACTCCAATCCTACTTTCACAACGTTGGGAGTCATAGCCAGCATTTTCTAATGCTTCCCATGCATATTCTAAAAATAAACGATGCTGCGGATCTGTAATTTCTGCTTCTTTAGGATTAATGCTAAAGAATGAAGCATCAAATAAATCTATATTTTCTAGTACCGCTCCAGATTTTACATATTTTGGATCGTTGATTACTGTCGCTTTTATACCTTCCAATAGTAATTCTTCATCTGAAAAAACAGCAATAGACTCTACAGCATCTCGAATATTTTGCCAAAATATATCGATACTTTTAGCCCCAGGAAAACTCCCTGCTATGCCGATAATAGCTATTCCTTCTATAGAATTTTGCGTTTCTGAAATACTCATATTTTTGTCCTTAATACCGATTTATTTTGTCTGCTTGCTGATAGCCAACTTTTGCTATTGATATTGTGACTAACTTCTCTGAACAATAATTTCGTGAAATAAACCAATATCTTTGTCGAGATAATTTTATTCTCTGTGTGCTCAGATTAATTTCATAGCAAGTACAATCCGACTTACAAGTGGAAATTTTAACATAAATGTAAAAATATAACCTGGTATTGGACTTTCGTTGATAATAGACTGGAAAACTAATTCTGAGTTCCATTCATCTATAGCGTTGTGACTAACAGAAATGCTGTTTTCTAAGTTCTCTAACTGATGCCACCAACCTGGCGGAAAGTAGATGATTTCTCCTGTTTTGAGTATAATTTCTATTGGCTTTGCCTTGGCATACAGTGGATATTTGTCTAAATCAGCGCAGTTACGCGTTTACCTTAAAGATCAGTAAAGAATGACCGCCTAGATTGAAAAAGTTAATCATGGCTATATCTTCCAGGAAATTAGATGTTTCGGAACTACTCATGAATCTATTTTCCTTCTTAACGTAATTTCTTTTGTCTGTTGAGAGATGCTTTCTGTTTTTCTGCTCTGTCAACGATTTTTGTAAAGTTCTGGATTTTTATCTGTGTATGACTAAGTTTTTTTGCCAACAAACTGATAGTTGGGTATTGAAAAAATTCCAGTATTGATAAGTCTCGATTTAACTTTTCTCTCAACTGAGAATGCACTTGACTCAATAATAGCGAATGGCCTCCTAAATCAAAGAAGTTATCATGAATGCCCACCTTCTCGATACCTAAGACATCTTGCCAAATAGTGGCGATAATTTGCTCTACATCAGTTGCCGGTGGTGTATAGAGAGTATTGCTAAATGCGGAAACATCTGGTGAAGGCAAGGCACGGCGGTTCACTTTGCCGTTTGGCAGAAGGGGTAGAGCATCCAGAAGCATGAAATTTGTAGGTATCATGTATTCTGGCAACTTTTCGCTCAAAAAATCGCGTAGTTGTGGTACTAACTCCAGGGCAAATTTTGCCTGTAAGGGATTGTTAGTATAATCTCGCCAAGGGCGATGTTTTGCACTATGAGTAATTTCAAACTGCGTTGTCCTAACTGTTGAGTTTCGCCTAAATATGACATCGTAACGACCATTATCTCCACAGCTTGACCAAGTAATATCGATGGAGTAAGGCAAATCTTTGCTTAATATCCAAAAATCTTCCGGCTCAATTCCTTGCCACTCACTGTTTTTTTCTAGAGATTTTCTCATATCTCCCACAGTTGCAGCACCTCCAGGAGAAGTTAACCACTGCCAAATCTGCATGTCTTCTACAACTCGAGCATTCGGGACGCGAGCAATACCCAAGATAGTAGGCGTCGTTTCTACGAGTATTTGCTGGACAGATGGTAGTGTTAATTCTTGCTTTTCCCAGTCTAACCAAGGCAGATCGAACAGAGGAATTTTATCTCCAATATGGAGAATCACATCGTAGCGGAATTTATTCAGTTCATTCTGATGGGAACCACGTTCAAGAAGAATTTCTACATGGCTAACATTAGGTAAATGTTGTTTCAAGGCTGTAAAAAAGGCTGGATCGATAACAAGCTCTTTTTCCTCAAACAATTGTTTTCGTGTGCGCTGTTGTAACTCTTCTTTTGAGATAAAATCTGGCGATCTATGGAATTGAACAGATGTATGGAATACTTCTAATAGAGGCAAACTACGAATATCTCCGATGAAGATAAAACCACCTGGTGCTACTGTATTAACTGCGTTTTCTAAAACTTGCAATAGATAATCAATACTAGGAAAGTACTGCATTACAGAAACTAGCAAAACAGCATCAAAACTGTTAGCAACTACACCTTCAAAGTTATTTGCTCCTCTGTGGATGAAAGTCACTCCTGATGGTTTCTGCTCTAGCATTGTCATCTGATGCTCCAGATTCAGTAAAGCTTTTTCTGAGAGGTCTGTTGCACAATACTCTTGACAATGGGCAGCTATCCGAAATAACATCAGACCGCTACCACAACCAATCTCCAATACCTTGGTTGGTTGTAAAGACAAAATTCGCTCAACTGTTGGCTCTACCCAATCGCGTACTTCTGCTTCTGGTATTGGTTGTCCTGTGTAGCTACTGTTCCATCCTTTGATATCAAATCTTAACGCTTGTTCATCAGCTGTATCTCGGTAGAGATCGTCAAATTCATGCTCCCACTGTGACAGATACTCGCTGCTTAGTTCTTTTCCTGAGGTTAATTTTGCTGTAGTTTCTGGTTGAAGATTTTGTACGACGTAAGCAAATAAGCGTTTATTACCAGGGTCATCTTCTTGAGCAACAACCACAGCTTTCTCAACAGAGGGGTGTTGGCTTAATACTGCCTCAATTTCTCCCAACTCAATCCGAAAACCTCGGATTTTTATTTGATAATCTGCTCGACCTAGAAATTCAATATTTCCATCCTCTAAGTACCGGGCTAAGTCTCCGGTTTTGTATAAGCGTGCGCCCGATTCCTGGCTAAATGGATGAGGAATAAATTTTTCGGCGGTCGATTCCGAGCGATTAAAGTAACCTCTAGCTAATCCAGATCCACCAATATAAACTTCGCCAGCAACTCCTATGGGTACAGACTGTAAATAACGGTCTAGTAGATAGATTTGAGTATTGGCGAAAGGGCGACCAATCGGTACTTGTCGTTCAAGCTGTAAATTGGCTGTAGTAGTTTCAAAATATGAGCTATCAATGGTGGCTTCGCTGACACCATAGGAGTTAATTAATCTGGTTTGATGACCACAAAAACGCTTGAGTTGCTGATATGCACTAATATACCAGCTATCAGAACCGACAACTAGCATTCGCATGAAGTCAAGTGATTGTTGAGTTTCTTCCAGATACTGGAGTAAGTTCATCAGGACAGCTGGCACAAACTCGGCACAGTTCACTTGTTCGGAACACATAAGTCCATAAAGCCGATCTGGCTGCAATAGAAATTCCCGTGGACAAAGTACTAGTTTGCCACCGGAGCATAAAGCCCGAACTAAGTCCCCTGTAAAAACATCAAAGGAAAAACTTGCCATTTGCAAATGAGAAGTGGCTACAGAGCGAAGCGAGTATATATCCTCCCAAGCAAGATAGGCATTCACTAAACTGCCGTGGGTAACCATCACTCCTTTGGGGATGCCCGTAGAACCTGAAGTGTAGATTGCGTATGCTAGGTTTTCAGGAGTTGTTTGATTGAGTAGATTTTTGCTGCTCTCTTGGGAAATACTCTCCCAACTGGAGTCTAAACAAACAACTTTGGCTTGGTGTTCTGGAAGATTTTTCAGTAACCACTTCTGCGTTACTAAAACTGACACCTGCATATTTTTCAACATGAATTCCAACCGCTCATGGGAGTACACAGGATCTAGTGGCACATAAGCCCCTCCCGCCTTCAGGACACCCAAGACTGCTACTACCATTTCTGGTGAGCGTTCTATGTAGATACCAACAATAACTTCTGGTCCTACACCCAGTGCTTGTAAGTAATGTGCTAGCTGATTGGCACGTTGATTCAACTCCCAATATCTCAATTGCTTTTGAGCAAATACTACTGCAACCTCATCTGGTGTTTGCTCTACCTGTGCTTCAAAGAGCTGATGGATACACTGCCCAATTTTAGATTTTGGATTTTGGATTTTGGATTGATTTTGATTAAATTCTATAAGCAGTTGATGCTGCTCTTTTTTTGTCAATAGTGACAAGTCCGAAAGCCTAATTTGAGGATTCGCCACAATGCCTGAGAGCAAGTTTTGAAAATGTTCCAGCATTCGGGCGATCGTGGTGGCATAGAACAGGTCAGTGTTGTATTCAAATGACACTATCAGCCCTTGTCCAACCTCCACAGATACGCTCAAATCAAACTGTGCTGCTTCATTTTCTACTTTTAATTGACTGACAACTAAATCGGGTATTTCTGGTAGAGGTGGAGCATTCCGGAAATCGAACATCACCTGAAATACAGGGGAGTGACTGACGTTTCGTTCTGGATTCAATGCCTCTACTAGTTGGTCAAAGGTTAAATCCTGGTATTTATATGCTTCTACAGCCACGTTTCGGACACGACCAAGTAACTCTTGAAATGTAAGGTTGCCAGAAAGCTTAGTACGCAATACCAAAGTATTTACAAAAAAGCCAATTAGTCCTTTTAATTCGTCACTGTTACGGTTAGCAATTGGTGAGCCGACTAGAATATCGTCTTGTCCTGTGTAGCGGTAGAGGAAAGTTTGGAATGCCGCTAGTAGCAACATGAATAGAGTCACGCCTTCTTGACGAGCGATCGCCTTTAGTTGGTCTAGCAGAGTTTTGGGTAACTCAACAGATTGATGGAAACCGTTTGAGGTCTGCACAGCAGGTCTTGGTCGATCCGTTGGTAATTGTAAAACAGTTGGTATATCTGCGAGTTGTTGCTTCCAATAAGAGAGTTGGGTTTGCAGGATTTCTCCTTGTAGCCATTGTCGTTGCCAGTGTACAAAGTCTTTGTATTGGATGGAGATTTCCGGTAGTGATGAAGAACTTCTGGTTAAGAATGCTTTGTACAGTAATGCCATCTCTTGTAAAAACACCTCAACAGACCAGCCATCAAAAATTATGTGGTGCATTTCTAGCAAAAGAATATGCTCTTGCTGTGCTAGGCGCAAAAGTTTAGCCCGTAACAATGGCCCCTGTATTAGGTCAAAAGGTCGTTGGCTCTCTTTAGTCAAGAATTGCCGAACTGCTGCATCGCTCTGTGATTCTATATTTTTTTGATAATCTATTACTGATAAAGATAATTTTAAGGAAGAAGCAATAACTTGAACGGCTTGTCCATTGACTGTAGTAAAAGTAGTTCTTAGAGTTTCATGTCGCCGGATAATTTCATTAAAACTTTGTTCTAATAAGGGAACCTCAAGCTGACCTTTGAGATTAACAGCTAAGGAAATATTGTAAGCTAGATTCCCTGGTTCTAATCGGTCGATAAACCATAGTCCTTGCTGGGCAAAAGAGAGGGGATAAACTTCGGCTGGCTGGACTTGGCTAAGAGACTTTGAGGGTATGAAAGCCTCTGCTGTCATTTGAGTAAGTATCTTGGTGGAGAGCGATCGCCCACTCATTCCTTCAAAGAAATCTGCTACAGATACTTCTATTTCTAAGTCAAGCTCAATCCGATTTTTTAATTCAAATACTTTTAAAGAATCAAGTCCCAGCCTGCTTAATGGTTCTTGTGGATTGATATCATCTGCTGCAATTGAAAGTACTTCCGCCAAGAGTTCAATCAGATATGATTCTAAAAGCGGTTGACATTCTATTGGAGAAAGTGCCAACAGTTGAAAACGCTCTAATCGAGTTTCTTTTCTGACAATATCACTAATTTTGAGAATATTGCTTTCAACTACATTCAGTTCACCATTCTCAAACTGAGCGCGAGTTGTACGTCTTTGAATCTTACCGCTAGAAGTTTTGGGAATACTACCTGGTTTAATTAAAACTACACCATAAACTTGTATTTCATGTTCTTCAGTAATAGCTTGCCGAATTGCGCTAGCTACTTCTGCTAAATTTGGCTTGGCGCGAAACTCTAATTCTTGTACAACAAAGAGTCTTTCTTCGTTATTAACTTCTACTGTAAATGCTGCATTAGCACCAGAACGCAATGATAGATGACTGCGTTCTGCGGTTAATTCTATATCTTGTGGGTAAAGATTTTTACCACGAATAATAATTAAATCTTTTGCTCTACCTGTAATAAAGAGTTCTTCATTATGCAAAAAGCCTAAGTCACCAGTCCGTAAAAACGGCCCCTCTTTTGTGTCTTTTAGATAGGCGTGGAATGTTTGCTCTGTTTCTTGTGTTCGATTCCAATAACCCTGACCAACACTCGGCCCAAATACCCAGATTTCGCCAACTTCATCTGATGAACAGCGAGTTAATGTTTCAGGATTGACAATAACAATCTGTTGTTGAGGAATTGTTTTACCGCAACTGACAAAGCTTTGGATATCCTGACTCTGGGTAGTTGCTTCGACTATCTGATTCTGTGAAAGCGCAAATTTCTCTACAGTTCTGACTTGGGCTAAGGCTGTTTTGACCCCACCAGAAACTATCAAAGTTGCTTCCGCCATACCATAACATGGGTATAATGCTTCCGGACGAAAGCCACACTCTGCAAAGGTGGTTGCAAATTGCTCAAGAGTATCTTGTCGGACTGGTTCAGCACCGTTAAACGCCACACTCCAACTACTTAAGTCAAGAGTTGACCTTTGTTGAGGAGTTATTCTTTGAATACACTGTTCATAGGCAAAGTTTGGACCTCCACTAGTGGTACCCCGATAGCGAGAAATCGCCTGTAGCCATCGATATGGACGTTGCAAAAAAGATGCTGGAGACATTAAGACACACGGAAAGCCACCATACAAGGGTTGCAGTATTCCACCAATCAGTCCCATATCATGGTAGACGGGAAGCCAAGAGATAAACTGACTCTTGGGCGAATGTCCCATCATTTGGTAAGTCATCGCAGCATTATGCAACAAGTTGCCATGACTAAGCATGACACCTTTAGGCGTGCCTGTAGAACCAGATGTATATTGCAAAAAAGCTAACGTTTGTCCATCAATTATAGGTTGTTGCCAAGAATCCTCTATTCCTTGTGCCAAGTTGTCAGTTGTCAACCAATGTAGACTTCCCTGCTCTGTTTTTTTTACAAGTAAAGACTCTATCTTTGAAAAGATAGTTGTTGTCGTCAAGCAAATTGCTGCTTTTGCATCTGTAATAATTGCCTGAATCCTGGATGTTTTACGTTGATTACCTGGTAGATAAACCGGAATAGCTACTACTTTGGCATATAAACAACCGAAAAATGCCGTCACGTACTCCAGTCCTGGAGAATAGAACAAAATTGCCCGTTCCCCACTTAAACCAAGAGCTTGGAGTTGAGCTGCTATAGCCCGACTGCGCCGATCCAACTCATGGTAAGTCAGTGTTGATTCCTGAGTCTCTCCGTCTTCAAGAAAGGTAAATGCTTGTGCGTGTGGTGTTTTTAAGCTGCGATAACGCAGGATATCAAGTATCGTCTCATATTGATAGGATATTTCTGGAAAATTATTGAGAATTAAAGTCATTTTTTTGCTTCAGCCAATTTAGATACACGCAAACAAAGCTTAAATAGCGTTAACCAAATGAAACATTTAGCTACTGATGGCTTACGGTAAGGTTTTTAATATTCAATTGGAAAAATTTTTTGGATAATCCGATCGCGCTATTGCTTGGTCAGTCGCGGAGATTTTTCAGCTTTATATTGCAAATAATTTTCAGAGGATGCTTGAAAAGTCAAAATATATACTAAAAACCTCACTTACATTTCTCTCTCCTTGCAGGAGATAGGCTTTGAAACCCTTATTCCCTTGTAGGAAAGGGGGTTAGAGGGGATAATTCTGAGGCTTCTGGTGTTTCATACAATACTTTTAAAACACTTTTTCACTCGATGTTTCTTAATATAGAAGGAATTTATTGCATTTAGCAACCCCCAAACTATAAAGAATTATTATCAATAAATGTCAAATTATATTTGCAATTAGGCTTGACTAATTTACTACTTTTAGTGTATGCAAGTTTGGGAGTTGCAGAATACAAGTATGAATTTAAGCGTAGGCGTAGCCCGTCGTAGACATCGCTTGCAAGGTTCCAAATATACATCAGATCGTATTCAAACAAAACGGAAAAAATAGCCATTTTAGACATCATTTGGCAAAATATTTTATTACCAAAAGCCCGAATATATACTTAATACTCGGTTTATTGTGTAGTGTATTATTCAAAGTATAGTTCAGTAGTTATTTTGGAAGCTACGCGCTTAAAAGTTTGAGGCGAGCGAATATATTGAGTTCTGCTTAGGTCAATAGTTAGGAATAAATCATGGTAAGATTATCGAAAATTAATCTTATCAAGCTATAACCATCTATCAATCGCCAGCTATGACCATTATCTTGACACCGGAACAGGAAAGAGAGTTTTGGGCAGAAGCTAGAGAAAATAGCCAACAAAACTTGTCAGAGCCATTTGAATCCTATTGTCAAGTACTTAAACAACTGGGCAAAGGATATACGCGAAGCTTGGTATCTTTTCCCAGTCAGTGTTTGTTGCCAGAAAAGTCTGTTTGGCGATAATTAGTTCTGTATTGGGGTTGACACAACTCATCCAATTCCTCTAATCTCAATTTTAAGCTTATTCAGAACTCTTCTCAACAAAGATGGTTTTGGTTATTGGAGTGTGGGGAATTATTGTGAGGATTCAAGAGTTGTCGTCTAATATTTGGCTGGGGTTGGTGATGAGTTTTCTGCCATTGTTGATGGCACAATCTGTACGGGCACAAGAGCAGCAAAAGGAGCCAACAGTAATTACAACAATCAAGCGACTGAGCGAGATTGAACGCCCAGCCACCAATGTTAGCGAGTTGTTTTCCCAATCGTCAACACCTTCAAGTGAAGTTGTGCAAGTGACGGCAGTGAAGGCAAATCCTACCGCCAAAGGTGTGGAGGTAATTCTACAAACTACCAAAGGGGAACAATTACAAATTACGAATCGCAGTGCTGGTAATAGTTTTATTGCTGATATTCCCAATGCCCAGCTGCGTTTACCGTCAGGCGAGGCGTTTACATTCCGTTCCGAAAAACCACTTGCGGGAGTTACTGAAATAACAGTAACAAATTTTGATGCTAACACAATCCGAGTAACGGCGATCGGTGAGGCAAGCTCACCAACAGTGGAGTTATTTGACAGTGATGAAGGTTTGATTTTCGGGTTGACAACTGCTGCATCTATTGCACAGCAGCAACCCCAAACACAACCAACACCTCAAGTAGAGCAGCCAACAAACCAAACTCAGCCACAGCAACCACCGGCTTCTAGTGATGAGCCAATTGAACTGGTAGTGACAGGAGAACAAGATGGATACAGTGTACCAGATGCTTCAACTGCGACCAAAACCGATACACCCTTGCGCGACATCCCGCAATCAATTCAAGTTGTACCGCAACAGGTACTCCGCGACCAACAAGTTACCCGCTTGAACGATGCTTTAAGAAATGTTCCCGGTGTGATTACAACACTTGGAACACCTGGCAATAGCGAAGGAAGTTCATTTACCATTCGGGGCTTTGATAGTGGGACTACACTCAGGAATGGTCTGGCAGATCCTGTGGGCGATCGCTCGCTGGAACTCTCCAATATAGAGCGAGTGGAAGTCCTCAAGGGTCCGGCTTCAGCTCTGTTTGGTAATGGTAGTCCTGGTGGCACAGTCAACTTGATTACCAAGCAGCCCCTCGCCACTCCTTACTATGCGGTTGAAGCAACGGTTGGAAGTTACAGCTATTATCGGGGCGCTGTGGATCTGTCTGGGCCTTTAAACGATGACAAAACAGGGCTGTATCGACTGAATGTGTCTTATAAAGATGCAGGCAGTTTTATCGATTTTGCTCATGATAAAAATCTACTCATTGCCCCAGTTTTTAGTTTTGCAATTGGTGAGCGAACAAAGCTAACTCTGGAAGGAGAGTATATAAGTGCAGACACCAATCGATTGTGGCTACCAGCCATTGGCACTGTACTACCTAACCAAAATGGTAAAATACGACGCAACCTGAACATTAGTGGACCTGACAGGAATGACAATTATGTTCATGAAGACATTGGTAGAATTGGATACTCATTAGAACACAAATTCAGTGACAACTGGTCATTAAAAAACGCTTTTAGGGCAATATTTTATCATTTTGAAACCAGCGCGTTGCTCCCTACTAGTCTCGACCCTGATAACCGAACACTAAATCGAATATTTAATCAAGGACAGTTTGATGACGAGGCTTACAATCTGGCAACGGACATCATTGGCAAATTCTCAACTGGCTCCATCAAGCATCAGTTGTTGTTTGGATTTGACCTGAGTAGATTTTCTTATGAATCTTTATTTAATAATAGGAATGCAGCACCCATTAACCTGTTTAACCCAGTGTATGACCGATTCCTTGGTGAAAGTTTGGGTCTTCAAAATAATTCCTCTCTAACAGATGCACTGGGTATTTATATCCAAGATCAGATATCCCTGAGTGAGAATCTGAAGTTGCTCTTGGGTGTCCGGTTTGATGCCTTTAAACAGACCGATGGAGATTTGCTAGCAAACACCGAAAGCAGCCAGTCAGGAGATGCTTTTAGCCCTCGTTTCGGTATTGTTTACCAACCCCTACCGCCAATTTCACTCTATGCCAGCTACAGTCGCTCGTTTACCCCAGTGATTGGAACTAGCTTTGATCGCAGCACCTTTGAGCCAGAACGTGCTACGCAGTATGAAGTCGGAGTTAAGGCAGATTTGAATGAGAGAATTTCTACAACACTTGCTTTCTATAATCTGACTCGCTCCAATGTCTTGACTGAAGACCCAAACTATCCAGGTCAAGATTATTCGATTCAAACAGGTGAGCAGCGCAGCCGGGGTATCGAATTCAACATTGGGGGTGAAATCTTACCCGGTTTGAATGTGATTGCAGGTTATGCTTACACGGATGCCAAAATCACTGAAGACGAGACTTACACACCAGGTAATTACCTCAACAATGTCCCAAAAAATAGTTTCAATTTGTGGACGAAGTATGAAATTCAATCTGGTAGTCTCAAAGGACTCGGCTTGGGTTTGGGATTATTCTATGTGGGCGATCGCCAAGCAGATTTAGAGAATTCCTTTGAACTGCCAAGCTATTTCCGTACTGATGCTGCCATTTTTTATAAACAAGGACAGCTCCGCGCACAGGTCAATTTCAGAAATTTGTTTGATGTAGATTATTTTGAGTCTGCTCGTAACATTTTGCGTGTTTATCCTGGCGAGCCGTTCACGGTGCAGGGCACGATTTCGTGGGAGTTGTGATCGCAATTTCGGGGCATTTACGTCATGTTTACGATCAAGCAATTTAAATTACGCCCAATAGTATTTAGCTTACACCGCTATATTGGTTTAGCTATAGGCCTGCTATTAGTTATAGCTGGCTTAACAGGTAGCCTGTTGGTATTTGCGGATGAGATCGACCACTTCTTATTGGCTCGCCAAATCGGACATGTTATCCCTCAAGGACAACAAGTTTCCATTGAGTCAGTGCTGAATACCGTTAAAATAGCTTACAGCAATCAACCAGAACTTAAAGTTGAGCGAATCTATACACTACCAGAACCAGATATTCCTTACCGAATCTGGCTCCGTTCTTCTGAAGGTGAACGAACAGAAATCAACGTTAACCCCTACACAGGTGCAATCATGGGTAGCCGTGTGTGGGATAATACGCTGAAGACACTCACACTTAAATTACACTACCAACTCTTCGCTGGCGATGTTGGAATTCAAATAATGGGGGTAGTGGCGCTGTTAGTATTCATCCTTTGCATTACAGGAATTATTCTCTGGCCTGGATGGAAAAGGCTGATTTCTGGCTTCAAAATTAAATGGAATGCACATCCACGACGAGTCAACTTTGACATCCATAAAGTCTCAGGGATTATAGTAGCTGTTTTTTTGGGATTAATTAGCTTCACCGGCTTCTGTTGGAATTTTTATGATTTCACACAATCTATAATTTATGCACTTACCTCTACTCCCAATCCATCTAACCTTGTTTCCCAAAACATTACTGCCAAACCGCCACTTAGCGTAACACAACTGCTGCAAAAAGCAGATGCGGCATTACCAGATGAAGTTACAACTTACGTTTTGCTACCAACAAAACCGGAAGATGCGATCGTAGTGGGCAAAAAACTACCCCAGGAAAGTTGGAAGTTTGGCTACAGCCAGATTTATCTAGATCAGTATACAGGTGAGATTTTGCGACTGAAGAATGGGTTAAAAGCACCTCTAGGTGAGAAAATTTGGGATTCCTTTGGAGCTCTGCATTATGGCACTTTTGGCGGATTACCAACACGTATTCTCTATGTGTTTGTCGGACTTGCGCCGCTCATTCTATCTATCACCGGTTTTGTGATGTGGCGGTATCGTTATCGAAAAAAATCTCGATCCACGACCAATTCTGCCAATTTTATTGAAAGATTAAAACATCGGCTGATAACATCACTAGCGAAAAGAATGTGAACTGAGGTATTACTATGGCAACAATGGGAAAGTATTGCAAAGCTTACTCTTTGAAAAAATTACGTGAGTTCAGTCAGTGGACTGAGTGTGCTGAAAATACAAGGAGAGAAAACAAATCAGTTGAGGGTAAGGAAGTCGAAAGTAATAGAGAGTTAACTGATGATGACTTTCTTTACCTACAAGAAAATTACCTAGTGACTGATGGGATTTTCAAGGATGAGAATATCATTTTTGACAATATAACTCCCGAATGGAAGGAGTTTTGCCACAAGACCTTAGCATTTGAGATTCCAGTCTACGAGCCTGTACTTGTACAAGCATCAACAAATCAAAACAAAAGTGATTCTTAAGAGGAAGACATCTGTATGAATGAATGAATTAGTGCAACGTTTATCATCCGGGGAACATTCTGTTGAAGCAAGCTTACGACCGGAAAAAACAGCTACAGCACTGAAAGAAAGTATTGACCGAGGGTACGTACATATCAAATTCACAAATACTAGCGGAGGTACTGATTTAGGTGTCAGACTCGACCCAGAAGCATCTAATTTGCAAGAAGCTGACTTTGAGCATCAAACAGGGAGGGTTCATCTGGTTGGGAACTTGACACTGAATTACGTGAAAGTTCGATGTATTGCAGATATTGAACTGGCAAGTTTAGAAGGTAAGGGACATCTTGAACCAATGGAATCGTGAGATTTCCCCGTGCAAATTATTGAGGTTGATGGACTAGTACAGCACGGCGGAAATAAACCAACCATTATTGTGAGAAACTAAGAAAGTAGAGTCAAAGCAGTTTAGGCTAAAAACAAGGGAACCTAGCGTGGAGCGATTAGCTCCAAAAGTATTAAATTTGAACGAGAGCGATCGCTCAGAAATACAACAGTTGATAAACCGACACAATACGGGGCAACAACTAGTACAGCGCGGCAGAAATAATTCTCCTAGGGTCAGAAAGGAAAAATCATGCGGAAATTGCTCGAATATTAGATATAAGTCTGGATATGGCTCGTTTATGGCGAAATCGATGGTTTGAAACTAGCGATAAAGAGTTGTCTATTTTTCAGAGATTACAAGACTCGGAGCGTATTAGCGCACCAGTAAAATTTAGTATGGAGCAAGTAATCGAGTTATTCGGGCTTGCATGTTCAAAACCTGAAGACTACGGACGCCCAATAAGTCATTGGACACCAAGAGAACTAGCGGACAAAATCATGAAACAAGGGGTTATCGAAAGCATATCCGTGCGCCATGTAGGAAGATTATTAGAGGAAGCACACCTGAAACCCTTGCCCAAACTTAATTAAGCAGTTTCCTTCTCGCCCTCAAGCGAGTATCAGTAATTACAGGCAGTTAGCATTAGTAATCTCCCAAGTGTGATTATGACAGGTTAAACGAGTTAGTAGTAAGCACTTTATTGGCTTAAATGACGACTAGAGCCACCGACTACTAACTTCTTGTAGTAAAGTACTGGATTATCAAATCTTAGAAAACATGGCCAATTAAATACCACGGAGATAAATTATGTACCAAGACGACAAAGAAGACACAACAATTTACAAAGTTGTAGTCAATCATGAAGAACAGTATTCCATTTGGCCTGCTGACAGAGAAAACGCACTCGGCTGGAAGGATGCTGACAAAAGTGGTTTGAAACAAGAATGTCTAGATTACATCAAAGAAGTTTGGACTGATATGAGACCACTTAGCCTTCGCAAGAAAATGGAAGAAGCTGCTGGAGGTAAATCATAACACATTTGATTTTTCGTAAAGGTTGTCCAAGGTCAAGAGTCAAAGATCAAAAAACTCTGGACTCTTGACCAGAGCAACAGAAATTCGACATGAAAATATGACAACCACACAAACATTTAACTCTTGGCTAACATATACCAAACCTAATCCTCAGGCTTCAGTGCGTTTATTCTGCTTCCCGTATGCAGGTGGTAGTTCTATCATTTTTCGCACATGGGCTGAGAGTCTACCTAAAACTGTCGAAGTTTGTTCTATTGAACTTCCTGGACGAGGAACCCAGATGAAGTCAGCCCCATTTTCGCGGCTAGAACCTCTAGTGGGTGCGATCGCCCAAGCGCTGACAAGGAATCAGTTTGCTCCCGCCTTGCTTCCACATTTAAACAAGCCATTCGCCTTCTTTGGTCACAGCATGGGAGCAGTTGTCAGTTTTGAGCTAGCCCGTTTACTCCGCAAACAGTACGGTCTAGAACCAGTACATATGTTTGTTTCCGGCCGCCGCGCTCCACAAGTTCCCGATCCAGATTCACCTATCCATGCACTAAGTGAGCCTGAGTTCATAGAAGAACTACGCCGTCTCAATGGTACTCCCGAAGCACTGCTGGAAAATGCCGAATTAATGCAACTTCTTGTCCCGATTCTACGAGCAGACTTTGAAGTTCTAGAAACCTATGTATATACTACCGAGCCACCACTTGATTGTCCTATTACTGCTTTTGGTGGCTTACAGGATCGAGAGGTCAATTATGATGAACTTCAAGCTTGGCGCGAGCAGACAAATGCTGCATTCTCACTACAGATGTTCGGGGGCGATCATTTCTTTTTACACTCAGCCCAATCACTCCTGCTACAGTCACTTTCTCAAGAACTACAGCAAATGACCAGTAAAATAGACAGCCGAAAGTAGGATTCCAATTCATGCTGAATTATGATTCCTGAATTCTGTTTTAATCAACCAAATACAATACTTTAAAGGCAGATTTTTACAAATTTTTCACTTCCGTTTATGGGGGAAGCGATATTGAGTATTGTTGGTACAAGAAGTTTGTCAATTAGGATTGCATATGAATGCCTCTTTTTTATTGGGAATAGATTCTAAGACTCTTAAAGGATTTCAAAGACAACAAAAGTATTTTCCTTATCGGTATGCTCTAGTTCGCAGATATTTAGCTAAATTTGTCAAAAAATATCAAAAAATATATGCTGATCAACTAGTAGATTTTGCTGTTTTACCTTCAACAGAGATATTTAATACTAGTACATTGCAAACTGATTTTTATGAATTTTTTACTGAAATAGTATGCGACACTCCTGGTAATACCACTTATGCAAAATATCTGAAAAAGACTTTCACAGAAGTTCCAAATCAAGCTCTCAATCCAGAATCTTTAGGTACAAAGATAATTGATGATGAATATTCACCTGTTGTTAATACTTGGAGAGCCAACATTCTCCATGAATTGAAGTTGGCATTAGCTTTTGTAAATTTTTATAACTTAGGGAAAAATATTTTTGATTTTCCTCAATGTTTATTAGAGTCTTTTAAGAATACAAATATAGAAAACATTCCTTTACGCGATGTCAAACTGCCATATCCAGCTTTTTATTTACATTTTGGTTTGCAAAAAGATTTAGAGTTAGAACTTGGACATGTGGTCAACAGTGAATTTTTATATTCGTTGTCAACAAAAACTAAGCAAATAAATATTACTTAGAGGGGGTATATGTAAAAGAAATAGCTAGTGGTGGTTTTGAATTAGCATTAATTGGTTCTCCAGAATTTCCAGTTTTGAGTGATAATTGGCTGGAGTATCCGACTGAAGCACTTTCTGTAAAAATTCCTTTAATTAATCCAGATACAACTATTGGTGAAGCTTTAGACTGGGAGATAATAGATACTTCTGCCTCTTATAAAAAAGCCATATTTCATTATCTAGAGGAGAATAATTTACTTGATAAAATTGATGTTGATTTTAATATAGAATTCTTGAACGATCTTTTATTCTATGAATTTGAAGAATTTCATGATAATAAGGGACTTCCAAGCAATAAAATCACCAAATACAAGAATGATAATCATTGTGAGGAGGGGGAAGGAGAAGCAGCCG
>NZ_NOLI01000220.1:0-8040 GCF_002245975.1 Nostoc sp. 'Peltigera membranacea cyanobiont' 213
GGGGTGGGGTTCAGTACCTACATCAACTGAGAACCGCTATATCTCAGTAAAGACGCAATAAATTGCGTCTAAAAAATTTGACACGTTAGAGAGACGCGATAAATCGCCGTCTCTACAAAGAATGTACTCGTCAATTATTCCTTGACAGACTACTAACTAATAGTAACAACAGCTACCATCACATCGGCTAGAGGGTGATGAGACGAAGCACACTAAAAATTTATTTTTATAACTGAAAATTTTATTTTATTTATATGTTGAGTAGCTTTCAGTATTTTATCTGTATAATCCATCATTCAGTCTAAATTATCGAATGTATAATCTGTCATTCAGTCTGATTGATTATTGACCTCTATTACTTATTAATAGGTTGAAACTTTGGTATTAGGGCATCTCTTTTTAAGACATAACATACTACTCACTTAGTAGTTATTTATTAACGTAATTTGAGGAGTTATGTAGGCAGACTCTATTCTAGACATTGCTTTAACTTTTGCTACATAAATCATGAGCCATTATATGAATAGCTAGCACGTTTACGGCACTTTCCGATGTCTCAAGACTTATTAAACTCCTTTCAAGAAGCATACAGCAATCTCGAACTGTTTCCGTTGATGGAACGGAACGAAATGGAAAGATTTAGAGTCGAATATGGTGATGATTTAATTGCAGACCTTAACCAATTAGTGGAAGATAGTCCTAATGGAGATGGCAAAATTGTCTTTACAGGACATCGAGGATGTGGTAAGTCTACCTTGTTAGCTGAGTTTAGCCGACAAATCCAAGATAAATATTTTGTAGTTCTATTTTCTATTGCTGACAAAATTGAAATGTCGGCTGTTAATCATATTAATATACTGTTTGCGATCGCAGTTAATTTGATGACAGAGGCAGAAGCCCGCAAAGTTGATATCCCACACTCTACTAAAGAAGCCCTTTATAAGTGGTTTGCTACTCGCACTCGCACTGAAGAATCAAATTTACAAGCAGAAGCTAGTATAGGTTTTGACCTCTTAAAATTGATTAGCTCTAAATTAAAAGCTGATGCTAGCGTTCGGGATGAAATTAAGCAAGAATTTGAACGCAAATTATCAGATTTAGTTGCCAGAATTAATGAAATAGCTGCTTTAATTCAAGCTGCAACTCAACAAAATGTTTTAGTTATTATTGATGATTTAGATAAGCTTGACTTAGGAAGAGTTAATGAAATTTATCGAGATAATATTAAAGCTCTCTGCCAACCTAACTTTCAAATTATTTACACCATCCCCATCGCAGTCCTTCGGGAAACATTTATCAGCACAATAATTACCACTGAAACCAACGATCAGGTTGTGGCAATGCCTGTTTTAAAAATTTTTGATAAAGGTAAAAATCGCTTTCCTAATGCCCAACCTCGCCCGGAAGCAACAAAGATTCTTGGTGAAGTTTTACAAAAACGGATTCCCAGTGAATTAATTGCGGCTGAAACTGCTGAAAAAATCGTGATTTACAGTGGTGGCGTGTTGCGAGAGTTAATTCGGATCTCTAAGGAATGTTGCCGTATTTGTTTACGGACTATCCGACGAAATCCCTCAGCCGAAGTTATCATTGATGATAAAATTCTTCTTCAAGCAATTAATAAAATTCGCAATGATTTTTCTATCCGTTTAGGAAAAGTTGATATAGATATTTTGCAGAGTGTTTATGAACAATTCATGCCCAATGACCCCAAACAAGCAGAGTTTTTAGATTTGCTACATGGGCTATATGTCCTAGAATATCGGACTGATGAAACTTGGTACGATGTTCATCCAATCATTATCGAAAGTTTGAGAAGACAGGGAGCCATTAATGTTCAATGAAGAATCATTAGATAATCAGGGAGAAAATCAAGATGCGTATGACGATTTAATTGTTTCTATTGAAGCTCAAAGACGGGGATTGAATCTGCTGATTGCAGTTTGCGATGATGCTAGCTTTCGTGATGAAATTATTGCCCAATATGAAGCTGAACTACAACCTGCATTCCGTCCATATCGAGTGACTTTAGCACGTCAGGAACCGAGCCTAAAAGCTGCTCTTAACCAACTGTTACAGCAAGAAGAATATCTTCGTCAGCAAAACCAGGCGGTGATTACTGTGACAGGTGCTGAACAACTTTATTTTCTCAGATTGGGAAATGAGCAATCGGAACAGGAGAAATTTTTTGGTTACTTGCAATGGACAAGGGAAGGATTGCGTGAGTTTCCCTTTGCGATAGTGCTTTGGGTAACTAATCAAATTTTAGTTAACCTGATTAAAAAAGCGCCTGATTTTTGGAGTTGGCGTAATGGTGTATTTCGATTTGAATCTCAAAAGACGAATGCTATTCCTGGTAAAGAATTAGAACCTATACGTTTTGTTTTTCGAGATACAGAATTAGCCAGCACAGATACTAATGAAAATAACCCCTTTTTCTTGCCTATTCAAGATTTACAAAGACTAATCGAGAAAATAGAACAGGAACGGGGGACTAAAGATCCAACCTTGGCTACTTTATACTCAAGATTGGGCGATATTTACCACAGTAGATTAGATCGGGGTGAATCTCAGAATTATCAAGAAGAACAGGAATTAGCAATTAAGTATTGGCGAAAGGCGAGTGAGCTACAAAATGAATTAGGTTTGCAGATAGACTTAGCTAATAGCCTCAACAATTTAGCCGGAATATATCGTGCAACAGGACACTACAGCGAAGCTGAACCCTTATATAAACAAGCTTTAGAACTTAGAAAACGCCTGCTAGGAGACAACCATCCTTCTTTTGCTACTAGCTTGAATAATTTGGCGGGACTTTACAAATCTACTGGCCAATATAGTAAAGCAGAACTGTTATATCAAGAAGCTTTAGAACTAAGAAAACGTCTCTGGGGAGAAAATCATGCCGATGTTGCTGTCAGTCTGAACAATTTGGCATTACTATATGATGAACAAGGGCGTTATGACGAAGCAGAACCTCTGTATCTGCAATCATTAGAAGTTGAAAAACGTTTGGTTGGTGAAAATCATCTTACTTTCGCTCTTATACTAAATAATTTAGCGCTACTTTATTATCATCAAGGACGTTACAGCGAAGCTGAACCGTTGTCGCAACAAGCAATAGAGTTAGATAAGAGATTTTTGGGAGAAGAAAATCCTGATGTTGCAACAGATTTGCACAATTTAGGATTGATTTACCGCGCTCAAGGACGCTACGCTCAAGCTGAAACAGTATTTTTGCAATCATTAGAACTCAAGCAGCGTCTATTGCAAAAGGCGCATCCACTTTTAGCCGATACTATCTACGCTCTTGGTTATATGTACAGGGAGCAGGGGCGTTATGGTGAGGCAGAATCTTTATGTATAAAAGCCTTAGAACTAGATAAGCACCTTTTGGGAGAAAATCATCCTAATGTTGCCGAAAGTCTTAATAATTTGGCAGAAATTTATCGTGAAACCGGACGTTATGGTGAAGCCGAGCCGCTTTATTTGGAAGCTTTAAGTATTTGTGAGGGAGTGTGGGGTGTAAATCATACTCGTAGTGTCACTATTCGTCAAAATCTAGAAAAACTAGCCGCAGCAATGGAGAATAATGGAGAGTGCGATCGCATTACATAAAGCAACAATATCATTTATCGATAACTTATCAAACAAGTATTGAGCGAAAATCAACAAATAGCATCTAATACTGATAAGTGGGTAGACGTAATTAAATATAAGAGTAAACCTCACCCTCAATACCTCTCTTTAGTAAGGAGAGGGAAGCCGGAGGCAGGGTGAGGTTTTATATTTAATTTGACCCACTTATTTACAGTCTTAATTATTATCCAAATCTACTAGCGAACCCCGACGAAACCAGCTTGCTCAATTGCTCTTTGCCCTTGGTCAGTTAATAAAAGATTGGTATATGCATTTCCAATCTGCTGTTCCCGACCTTTATTCTGCTTAATAATCACAAACAAATTAGCAATTATGGGATAGCTGCCATTTTTGACAGCCTGAGTATTTAGCTGGTTGCGCTGACGTGGACATTGCTCAGGCGATACCATAGGTTCCCTATAGGGGGGAATTAGCTGACCAGAAGTGCTACCCAATGGTAAAGCCTTCACACTACACTGAAATACTACTGAACGAGCAGAAGCGTAATACACACCGCCAGGAATTTTACTGAGTTGGCGCACTGCCTCTGTAGCAGAGTACACATATTGCACATTCGAGCCAAGTGCTTCCCCTTTCAAGTCGCTGTTGGTTGAGAATATTACTGTATCTGCGTCCTCTGGTCTTTGAGACAAAGGTGTGATGGGTAGGTTTGGCCCACCTACTTGATTCCAGTTAGTAATTCGCCCCAAATAAATCTGGTGCAATTGGTCAACAGTTAAACCTGATACTTTCAGTGATGGGTTGACTACCACTGCGATCGCATCCATACCTACCTGATGTTGCTCAAGGGTGAAGCCTCGCGCTTTTGCCATAGCTTGTTCTTCATCTGTAAGAGGACGAGAAGACTGAGCAAAGTCTAGTTTCCCATCAAGTAACATCCGAATGCCTGAGCTAGAACCAGGGCTAGCATTAACAGGGTCTACGTAACGTAATTTTAGTTCGGGGCGATCGCTCTGGATCTGAGAATCTACCAATTGCCGGATAGATGCCCAAGCCGTACTTCCTCCGTAGTTAAATGAGGCAGTGGGGACATCTGTAATTGTCTGAAAATTGGATGCAGTAGCAGTATTAGAGACGGACTTTAAACTTTGATTAGAAGAAGAGTCAACACTGTTGCGGGATAATAAATTTGGCTTTAGTAACCACCAAAGCAATCCGCCAATAACCATAAGTGTCAGCACTTTCCCAATAATCAAACCTCTAAGAAAGAGGGCTATTTCACCGTTAATTAAAGCTTTTTTTTGATTTGTATTGTCCATATTTTTAAATATTGTTTATTGTATTCATCTTACAGGAATCTCTAGGTATTTATCCTAGAATAATATTTAGATTCAATGTGAATATCTAATAGCTAGTTAATAGCTATCTTTATGATTGCTGTTAGATTCTTAACTTTTTCTAATGTATGACTCATATTTTATTTTTGAAAAAACTCAGTAGGACTCAAAGAGCGTTCTTTACTATTGTTTCTTGCCATCTAAGCAAATAAATATGGCTACACCACGCTGCGCGAACAAAAATCAAAGTTAACTGTTATGGTGAGATTCCGTTTGCTCTTTAGTAGTCTTTGTAATGCTGCAATTGCTTTTGCAGACTCCTCTTTTGGCTATTAAGCGATTCACATTAACATTAGTTAACCGTTGCTCAACCAATTTTTCTATAAAATTATTTAATTGAGTGGGTTGGTTTGGAGATGATGCACCTGTATTAATAAATGTGTAGATTAAAACTATCACTATCAAACTAGTGGTGGCACCAAGCCCTATTCCTAGTAGCAAGATAAAGTTTCTATAACTTAGCAAATAAGTATCATCAGTGTTTTGGTTGATGCCAACAGATTTTGAGGATTGTGGCAGTTCCAGATCGGAATTAAGTGCTTCCAAAGCTTCCGATGCCGACTGATAACGCTGGTTATAGCGATCGCGAACCATTTTATCTAAAATATTTGCAAGGCCATCACTTACCTGTGCGCGATCGCGCCAAAGAACTTCTCCAGTATTGGGATCTTCTTGTAGTTGATCGGGTATTAAACCTGTCAAAGCTTGAATGCCAATCATCCCGACTGCATAGATATCGCTGCAAAGTTTTGGCTTTCCCTTAGCCTGTTCGCTAGGCATATAGCCAGGAGTTCCAACAGCAATTGTTAAGCCTGGTACCAAAGCACCAATTTTCTTAATACTCCCAAAGTCAATTAGCACAATCTTTCGATCGGAGTACCGCCGCATTAAATTTTGGGGCTTGATATCCCGGTGAATAATGTCATTTTGGTGGACAAATGCCAGCACTTCCAGGATATCTTTTAATAAGTTGAAGACTGTATTTTCGCTAAGACGCTGACCTGGTACAATTTCTTGAGTCAATGCATGACCATCAATAAATTCCTGGACTAAATAGAAATCTCCATCTTCATCAAAATGGGCAAACAGTCTCGGAATTTGATCGTGATCGTTGCCTAGTTGGTATAAAACTTCCGCTTCTCGATCGAATAAGCTTTTAGCGATGGGTAGAACAGCAGGATTGGAATCTTTTGGTTTTAAATGTTTGACAACACAATGAGGTTGTCCTGGTAAATCCAGGTCTATGGCTAAGTATGTATCACCAGAACCTCCACTTCCTAAGTGTTTAATAATCTCAAAGCGATTCCGAAGTGTTTTTCTGGCGAAAGAGTATTTATGATGTCTGTTCCGTCTAGCACTTGCTAACAAGTAAGTATTACCAGATTGTCCGCTTCCCAGCAGTTTGACAGTCTCAGAGCGACTGCGGAGTGTTTTTCTGACTAGAGGGTTCTGGCTCATGTGGCGTATACTACTTGTTAATTTACTGACCATTCAGAGCTTGGGTGAGGGTATGAATATCAGCCGCTAGATTTGTTGATATTTGAGCTAGCCAGCTTGTTAGGCAACCTCTGCTTTAGAGCAGTTTTATGGTTAGCCTCTTGAATTGGTTTATTTAATACCTTTATAGGTATCTTACATATAAAATTTGTTTTCGGAATAATTTAGTAAATTCTATCACTTAAGTAAATTTAACACCAGTTTATAGTATAGGAATCATATTTGATTTTTGAACAAAATTAGGTATTGTAGGGGAGCCAGTATTGTAGGGTGCGTTAGAACGAAGTTTGTAACGCACCATTATCGAGGGTTTGGTCCCGTACTCTCCGTATAACTTTAGGTAGAAGACAAGATTCAGGATTTAAGTAAATTATTTTAATTTTTGGGTTCACTTATTGAACAAAACCTTGAACAGAGGAATTTAATGGACTAAGTATAGTTGCAGTATCCACTGTAACTTTATTAATACATACATTTCGAGAAAGCAAGAACTTATACCATTTTTGTATGAAGGTGCGCCGAACTATATGAGGAACGAACCGCAAAGGACGCAAAGGGCACAAAGAAAGAAATAAGAAGCAAAGGAAATTTGGCGTAGCTTCACAAAGAAATGGTATTAGGACTTACGGATTGACAGAAAAGACCAAGTATAGATGATTTGAAAACCATATTCGTCGTAGGGGCAATTCATGAATTGCCCCTACGACGCGGGTCTATTTGCCATCAATGAATTGATTAATAAAAACCTGAAACGGCTTATTTAGGTTTATACACAAAATAATTATTTTGTAAAGTACGTAAGTCCTAGAACTGTATTTACTGTTCATTAAAAAAGCCCCCTACTGGGGGCATGTTTAAGTTGTTCGCGTGGAGTAAACAACTAATAATTAATACTCACAGTAGATACAGTAATCCGAACAAAATAATCCAAATCACGTCAACGAAGTGCCAGTAGATTTCGGCTGCTTCAATGCCAAAGTGCTTTTCGTTACTGTAGTGACCCGGAGTGCGCGATCGCCACAACACAGCAACAATTGCCAAAACGCCGATGGTAACGTGCAATCCGTGGAAACCAGTCAAAACGTAAAATGCACTAGCAAATAAATTGGTAGTTAAACCAAATTCTAAATGGGTATATTCATATACTTGACCCACTAAGAAAGTAGCGCCCATGAGAGCGGTAATTGCTAACCAGATTCGCGCACCCCGCGGATCGTTCTTTTTAATAGCAGTATCAGCATTGTGCATGACAAAACTACTAGAAATTAGATTGATGGTGTTGACTCCAGGTAGCAATAGTTCTAATTCTGGAGTCCCTGCTGGCGGCCACACAGGTAAGGTAGCACGGAAAGCCAAGTAAGCTCCGAACAGCCCCATAAAAATCATCCCTTCAGCAATCAGGAAGACATATAGCCCAAACAGGCGATGGTCTGGATGTTCTTCATGATGGCCGACGGACGCTTCCGCCGCGTGATGATGATTGAGTTCGGTTTTAGCTGGGTCAATAGTTTGACTTTGCATGAATTTTTTAAAGGATAAATTGGGG
>NZ_NOLI01000221.1:0-7924 GCF_002245975.1 Nostoc sp. 'Peltigera membranacea cyanobiont' 213
CCCCGATCCCTCATTCCCCCACTCCCCGCCCTCATAAATTAGCAGTAAGCTATTTGAGGGCGTTTTTCATAATCTAGATAATGGCAACTATTAACGACAACTACCTGAAACTGAAAGCGGGTTATCTGTTTCCAGAAATTGCTCGGCGGGTGAATGTCTTTGCAGAAGCGAATCCTGATGCTAAAATCATCCGATTGGGCATTGGCGATGTTACCGAACCTCTGCCGGAGGCTTGCCGCACAGCTATGATAAAAGCTGTGGAAGAAATGGGCGATCGCAATACCTTCAAAGGTTACGGCCCCGAGCAAGGCTATGCTTGGTTGCGTGAGAAAATTGCTATTCACGATTTTCAAGCACGGGGAGCCGATATAGATGCTTCCGAAATCTTTATTTCTGATGGTTCCAAATGCGACACTGGCAATATTCTGGAAATCTTTGGTCATGACAACATCATTGCCGTTACTGACCCAGTTTATCCCGTATACGTAGATACTAACGTTATGGTGGGAAATACGGGGGATGCCAACGATAAAGGCGAATTTGAGGGTTTAGTTTATCTACCAATTACGGCTGATAACAACTTCACCGCCGAGATTCCCTCAAAGAAAGTCGATTTAATTTATCTCTGCTTTCCCAATAATCCCACTGGCGCAACTGCTACCAAAGAATATCTCAAAGCATGGGTAGACTATGCCAAAGCTAATAACTCGATTATTTTCTTTGATGCAGCCTACGAAGCTTATATCACCGATCCATCACTTCCCCACTCAATTTATGAAATTGAAGGTGCAAGAGAAGTTGCGATTGAGTTTCGGTCTTTTTCCAAGAACGCAGGTTTTACAGGAACCCGTTGCGCCTTAACAGTTGTACCAAAGACACTCAATGGAATTGCCGCCGATGGTTCCGATGTAGAACTATGGAAACTCTGGAATCGCCGCCAGTCTACCAAGTTTAATGGTGTTTCTTATATCGTCCAACGGGGAGCCGAAGCGGTTTATTCTGAAGAAGGACAGGCACAAATCAAAGGATTAGTTAGCTTCTATCTAGAAAACGCCAAAATTATCCGCGAGAAACTCACAGCCGCCGGATTATCAGTTTATGGTGGCGTTAATGCACCTTACGTCTGGGTAAAAACGCCCAATGGTTTATCCAGTTGGGAATTCTTTGATAAATTGCTGCAAACTGTCAACGTTGTCGGGACACCTGGTTCTGGCTTTGGTGCTGCGGGTGAGGGTTACTTCCGCATTTCGGCCTTTAACAGCCGGGAGAATGTCGAAGAGGCGATGAAGCGGATTGCTGAGAAGTTTAAGGTGTAAGGCATTTTTTGCATTAAGTCTGACTATCTTAGTTAAACTCAATTTGGAAGTCTCAAATAGGGTGGACACTGCCCACCCTATTTGAGAATCAAGATAGTTAGTATCAAGTTGGCAATAGGAGCTTTTTATGAAATTACTACGAGTCCAAGTTCCAGATTTTCGCATTTTAAAGAACGTTGATATAAGTTTTGAAGCAGAATTTATCCCCAGTATTTTTCCCCTTGGAAGTCAAAATGGTGGTGGTAAAAGTACACTTTTGCAATTAATTTTTATTTTATTGCATTGTTCTTGTGATTCTGACAAGAAAGATTTTGTGAAAAATATACTTTATGGATTTACGATTAATAACAATTCTAAGAATAGAGTATTAGCCATAATTGATATCTGGAATGAGGATAAAATTGTACAGCTTGAATTTTTATCTTATAATGACTATTCTCTGAGGGAGTTATTAATATCAGATGATAAGACTGAGGTTGACAATGATAATTATCTACAATTATCTGTTTCAAATCAGTTAGAGAAGATTATCAATAAAATTTCAATTACTGAAAAAGAAATATATGATTTAAAGAGAGCTATTATTACATTAGATAGTGTGAGACAACTTGAGACTTTTGAGAGTGTTGAGGAAAAAAATTATGCATTGAGAGAGTTAATGCAAAGACTTGAAAGATTTGAATTCAGAATTCTAAGATTTCCAATAGCAAATATATCTATAGAAAGATTTCAAGATGAAGTTCAAACAAGACTCGATATATCTAAATTGAATCTTAAAAAACATTATGAAGAACGTGAGCAACTTGAACGTATCTTACCAAGAGTTCTAAAATATTGGCAATCAGAAAAACTACTATATATTTGTAATTATTCAGCTAATGGTAATAAAGATGAAGAGGAAGTTTTACTTTTTCGTATAACTAACATAGATATGAACGAAGTAGAAATATTCATGAAAAAGTTATCACAAAAAATATTTCTCGCGGCTCCTTCTACCCAAGTTTTTCTTTTTAATTCTAAAGAATCTAGAAAACTATTATTTAAAAAGCAGGATAACGAAACTGAGTACTATTCACAGCTTAAATTAGCCAAATCTAAACTATCAGGTTTTTTTACCTATGATTTTCTGGCTGTAGATATCCTTATTGAAGCCTTTAAGTCTGCTCGAGACAAAGACTTTGCAGAAGCTATAAAAAAAGGTGAGTATGGTAATAGCTACAAAGCACTAATAAATGATTTAAATATAATATTGTTTAATAAAAAAATAAATATAGATACAGATTTATCAGGTGTAAGTTTTCAATTAGATAAAGATGGTTTAGAACTATATCCCGAAGACCTCAGTCATGGTGAGTTGAAAAGATTGAGCATTTATATATGGATAAAGTACCATAATATAGAAAATGCAATTGTGCTAATGGATGAAATTGAAATAGCATTTCATCCAGATTGGCAATATCAAATAATTGCAGACCTCAACCAATGGTCATCAAGTAATCAATATATTCTAGCAACTCACTCATACGAGTTATGTCAAGCTCTTACACCTGCTCACGTTAAGGAACTAGAACCAAAACTTTTAAAGCCAGAAGCTAAAAATTAAATATGAGTCTTAAGCCGGAACAACTAAAACAACATTGTGAAATAATCATTAACTCTCCGAGAATTAAAAATAAGATCGTTGTACTGTGCGAAGGCAAAGGTGGTATCTGGGACACCAAAGGCAGACCATCACCTCAGTCATATAGCAAGATGGAAGAGATGCCAGATTCCAACTTTTACAATAGGTGTGTTCCAAAATCATGGAGTCAATATCGACCACAGTTTTTTAACTGCGGAGATCGTAAAGATGTATTAGATACATATTTTACTCTTTCAAAGTTGCATGATGAAAATAAGAACAATTCATATTTAACTTTAGAAAAACTTTTTGCAATTGTAGATGTTGATTTACAAACACAAAATATAACAAAAGAATATAGTTATAGTTTTTCAGATACAGAAGCAATTTTCTGCGATCTTTATACAAAACTCAATATAAACGAAGAAAATGCAAAACAGCATCGTATATGGGTTACGGGTTTAATACATAAAGAAGCATACTTTATCATACCTGAATTGCAACCAATATTTGATGCTTTTTCTACACTTTATAATAGTAATTCTCTACTACTTAGAGATATTTATCTGACTATGGCAGATGCTATCATTACTGATTCTGATTTAGAAAGTAATTTATCAAAAGTATCTAATCGCATTAGTCATTGCTCTAGATTAGATTGTACTGCAATAGATAAATTGAGAAATTCGTGGAAAGAACAGTTTGAAAATGCTCAAAATGATACGCAAAAGAATGAGTTAATTTTAGCTTTATTGGCACTCAGAAAAGCTAAGTATTACTGGAACAAAATTCAACCCCAAAGTGACTGGACTTCTTCAGTTCAGACATTTAAAGATCAACTATTGTTAGAAATAGGAAGATTTTATTCAGAACAAAGTAATCATACTAAATATCATATCCCTTGCTTTTTTAAGATATTAAGGCAATTTGCTGAATTGCTCTAACAAATAAATCAATTACTTTCTCCTGCTTCCCTATCATCAGGTAAATCAATTTTCGGCTCAAATTTTTGTTGTCCATAATTAGCCAAAGTCACCCCTTCTTCTAAAGATACAGCAGAGTATTTACTCAACCCAATACGCTGTGCCGAGTAAATTCCAGAATGACCTGAAAATAGATAACTCACTACACAGCCAATAGCAATAAATACTCCTGATTCCAGACCAAATAATTCAATTCCCATTAAGGTTGATGCTATCGGTGTATTGGCTGCACCCGCAAACACACCCACAAATCCCATTCCTGCTAATAATGGTGTAGGTAATGCTAAAAGCAACGACAAAGCATTACCTAAAGTTGCACCAATAAAAAACAAAGGTGTCACTTCTCCTCCTTTAAAACCTGCGCCTAAAGTTAGAGCAGTCATGGCCAATTTTGCTGCAAAATCCCAAGGAGGTAGCTGAGTGAAAAAAGAATCAACGATAGTAGGGATACCAAGCCCAATGTACTTAGTTGTTCCACTTAAACCAACAATTACTGCTATCATCGCACCGCCTATAAAAGGACGCATTGGAGGATAAGATATCTTACTTTTAAATAAGTGACTAATTTGGTGAGTTACTTTAGCAAAGAATCTCGCTACAATTCCAAAGATTGCACCTGCAATAATGGCAGCAATCAGCCCCCAAATTGTCAGCGTCGGTATAGACGGAGCATGTCGGTATGCGGTATGATGCAAGCCCAATAATAAGGTGACTTGATTTCCAACGATCGCAGCAATCAAAGAAGGAAAAAGAGCGTCATAATTAAGTTTCCCAATTGCTAAAACTTCTAGGCCAAATACAGTCCCAGCTAAGGGAGTACCGAAAACTGAAGCGAATCCTCCACTGATACCTGCTGTTAATAAAATTCGCCGATTGGCTCCTTGCAAATGTAATATTTTAGTTAACTGGTCTGCCAAAGAAGCGCCCATTTGTAATGCTGTACCTTCACGACCGGCTGAACCTCCAAATAAATGTGTCAGGTTTGTTCCTAGCAAAACAAGAGGAGCCATCCGAAAGGGAATAACACTTTTGGGGTTATGGATTTCTTCAAGCAAAAGGTTATTTCCGGCTTCTACAGTCCGACCGAACTGATGATAAATCCAACCACTCAAGAAGCCACCAAGGGGCAGTAAGGCGATAATCCAGCGATGGGATTCTCGCCAATCGGTTGCCCATTCTAATGATGCTAAAAGAGCCGCAGAAGCCGTTCCAGCAAGAATACCAACTACAATGGAAATAGGCAACCATTTAATTAAGTGTGGTAATGCAATAAACGGTTCAAATTGACGTAAATGTTTCATAAATACACTGGCGAACATCCCATGACTCCTTGAGGCGCGATTTGTAGACTTAGACTTTCTACAGGAGAGTCAGGTGATGCATTTAGCCAAGCCCTACTCTCTCGCAGTCAGCGAAGAAAGTAGGAGCCATCAGCCTTTCAGTAAAGATATTTGGGACTGAAAAGGCGGTTTCGGCGAGCTCCATCGCCATTGATTTGATTTTAAATCAAGGATACCATTTTTGCTTTTAGTCGAATCAATATTTGTTTCTTTGAGAAACTATTGACACTCGTTCCTCGCGATCGCTAGATTGAGCCACTTACCTGTACCAGTGGATTATCAAAGGAACTCTTTGAGCGTTTCTGCCTCATTAGCTTTCACCACTGGAAGAGAAAGGGGTACTTTATTGGCGATCGCAAATAACTGTTCTAGTTGACTCAGACCTGTCAAGCTACCACATAATAATACTTGGTCGCTAACTTGCAAGTCCATGCCGCCATCAGGATAGCGGATAAATTTACCATCTCGCCGGATCGCCTGTACTTGTACTCCAAATTGCTTGGCGATATCTAAATCTGCAAGGGTTTTACCTAGCGTTGGCGCATCTGCATTGACTGTAAGCCACTGACAAGCACTATTTTCACCGGGAACAGCAGCTTGTCCCTTAGCAAACTCTGCCAAAGCGGCTAGTTCTTCATCTGCTCCCACTACCAGCAGGCGATCGCCTTCTTCCAATTTGGTTTTATTATTGGGATAATCGATTTCATCGCCGTTAGCGCGGCGAATTGCCATCAAACTCGCTCCTGTTAAGTAGCGCATATCTGCTTCTTCTATGCTCATGCCAATTAAGGGCGAAGCAGCTGGAAGAGGATACCAGCGCTGATTTAAATCGAGAGTTGCTTGGCGCAAATCGTGGGCGACTTCAGTTGCAGAACGTTCTGGCCGCAAATCTAAATAATGATCGTTGCGGATTAGCTGCATTTCCCGTTGGACGACAGTTGGCGACAACAAGCCTAAGCCAGTTAATAAATAGGTTGCCATTTCTAAGCTGGCTTCAAACTCTGGTTGCACCACTTCTCTGGCTCCCAATTGATACAACACTTCAATATTTTTATCCTGGGTAGCACGGACAACCAAATCTAGTTCTGGACGCAATTCCAAAGCACGTTTCAAGCAAAGACGGGTACTCATGGGGTCAGGGAGAGCGATCGCCATTCCTTTGGCATGATTCACTCCGGCGGTTTCTAAAACGTGTAAACTTACACAATTGCCATAAACATAAGATACCCCAGCTTCACGTAACTGCTGAATTCTCCTCTCTGATTGGTCGATGACTACCACAGGTAAGTCGTGTTGCAGCAACAACTTAACTAAATTTTTGCCGACTCGCCCATAGCCACAAACTACTACATGGTCTTTAAAGGGCAAATCGTCTGATACATCCCGCGCCTCTTGTTCTTCTAAGTACGGTTTCAACCAAGGCATTGATTCGGCAAAGTTAAATAAAAATGGCACTAACCGCAGAACAAAGGGAGTCAGCATGAGGGTAACTGCGGTGGTTCCCAAAATTAATAAGTATATTTGTCGGGACACCAGCCCTAAAGATTGCCCCTCACTGGCGAGAACAAAGGAAAATTCCCCAATTTGCGCCAGTCCCAAACCAGCGATGATGGCTGTTTTTAAAGGGTAGTGGAATAGTTTCACTAGGGGCGTGATAATCAAAAATTTCCCGACGAAAACTATTGCCACCAGCCCTAAAATTAATTCTAGGTTGTTCCACAAAAACACTGGGTCAATTAACATCCCAATGGCGGCAAAAAATAAACTGGCAAAGATATCTCGCAGAGGTTCGACATAAGTCAGGGTTTGATCGGCGTATTCCACCTCAGAAATCATCAAACCGGCGACAAATGCCCCCATTTCAATAGATAGCCCCAAATGTTCTGTCAACAGGGCAATACCCAAACAGAGAGCTACAACCCCTAATAAAAATAGTTCTCGGCTTTCGGTACGGGCTAAGAGTCGCAACAAAGGCGGTATCAGCCAAATCCCCGCAGCGACTGCACCAGCTGCAAATAAAGCAATCCACAGTAACGCTGTCAGTACGGCGATGCCAATAGTTTCTGCTGGTTGGTTAAGGGCTGGTAAGACTGCTAACATCAGTCCTAGTGCTAAGTCCTGGACTACTAAAATCCCTAGCATCACTTGTCCGTGAGGCGTTTCTGTTTCGTTGCGTTCCATCAAGCACTTGAGGACAACCGCCGTGGAAGACAAGGACAGAATACACCCCAAAAACATCCCCTTTGCAGGTAAGGCTCCCCAGGCTCCGCTTAAACCGCACACTACAACTGTGACTAAAATTGTCAGAGCAATCTGGAGTCCACCCCCGCCAAGAGCGATCGCTTTTACCTTCTTGAGTTCCGCCAAGGAAAATTCTACACCCAAGGCGAATAACAAAAAGGCGACACCGAATTGTGCCAGAGTCTCTACTTGAATAACTTCTTTAATTAGTCCTAGTCCGGCGGGCCCGATAATCATCCCGCCGATGAGATAGCCTAGCAGCACGGGTTGTCGTAAAAGTGCTGCCAACAGTCCACCACAGGCTGCAACGCCTAAAACTAAAACTAAATCAACAATTAGCCTAAAATCTTCTTGCACCAGTTTTAAAAGAACTATTTATTAAGACCTATTAATTTAGGATACAAAGTTTTGGGGATTGGGGAC
>NZ_NOLI01000222.1:0-7377 GCF_002245975.1 Nostoc sp. 'Peltigera membranacea cyanobiont' 213
CAACCCCGGACAATATCCCAAAATAAAAGCTGTCGTTTGGGCACAGAACGCAATGCAACTTGCTGCAACACTTCTTCCACAGGTTCTTCTTCAACGGAAATCACATACAGTAAGGGATACCTTGCCCGAATCATCAAATCAAGTTGCTCTACTAAGGAGGCGTATTGCTGATTCTCGCTGTTATGAGTTGCATCTCCTTTTCCATATTGATGAAAATTGCTCATTTCTCTTGAAAATGGGTATAAGGGTATAGGAAGAAGAGTTTTTAGCATTGCTGATTTGAAGTATGAAATTCCCAAATCAAGTGTTTAAAACTCTTATCTTTGCGCTTTTGCGCCATTTCAAATGTTATGTTTATTTCTGCTGTGCTGTACTAGTAATTATTTAGTCTTAATTAATACTATATTCTTTCCAAGAATACTAGTATAAATTCATCAAAAAAATATAAAAATTAAGGACTTCCAGTAATCAACAGTCTGTACTAACGTAAAAAGGCTGGCGATCGCCAAAGAAGCAATCCCAGCTATCTGCATCTTTGCATCTTCTGAGGTTTTATTTGGTTTTGTTCATTTTTAGCCAGTTGTAGAGTGGGAACTGAACTCCATTGAGCGCTGTATCAATATGTAGAGCGATTCTACAGCACTCACGCTTACAACTGGCGTAGCATGGGACACCAGTTGCGGAAAGTTTTGTCCTATCCCTCGTACAACTTCTTCGCTGTCCTGTTGTGTTGCTAACTCCATTGAAACTGTAACCCAAAGCCATTGGATGCAAAATTGCCAAAATTGTTTAGGGTATTCTCCCATACTCTGACTCTAGAAGCGTCAACAATTTCTCTTCCACAGCAGTAAGATAGGGTCGATTCAGCTTCCCCAACGACTGCAACAGGCTTTTGACTGTCTCCTCAAGTGAATCAGAATACACTTGACTGATGCGATCGCAAATCACCCGCATCTGCTCACACTCGGCAGGCAAGTAATTGAGCGACTTCAGGTACTGCAATCCAACCGTATACTCGCCATCCCAGGTTTTGACGGTGCAACTAAACTCATTTACTTGGCTGACAATCCCCCAGCAGCCGCCCTTGCCCCTGAGTTCTGGATTATCTTTGGCTAAGATTTGGCATACCTCGCCTAATTGATAGGTGTTAGGTACTTGAGTACGTTCCATTATTCGCTGCACCGCATCTTTGACAATGCGATGAGATGGTACTTTCCCGTTGGCAGACTCTACAGCTTGCTCCCATGCTTCGGGCTGAATGTCCGGGTCAAGCTTGGATAGTGGCCTGATTTGCCACTCATTAGTCGGCAAAATGTGAACGGAACGTTCACATTTTTCCACTAAATTATCAAAAATAACCGCAGCTTCTATTAAGTGGTAAGGCTGTCTGCGGCTAAAACCAAAGCGTTCGCGGCAATAATCTTCAAAAGTTTTGTGCGTGGAACGATATAATCTGCGATCGCGTAACTCAGTCAATGCCTTCCCTGCTTCAAAGAACGCTCGTTCTACCCTACGCTCCAAGTGCAGGCGATCGCTTTGCTCCTGCTCGGTTAATTCAGGAATTTCAACAGCAGTAACGTCAATGGTTGCTAAGGCTGGGTTTTCTTGAGGGGAGATATCCTCTTCTGCAAGGTCATTTGGTAATGTGCTGTCATTAGATGCGGCAGGGATGGCTTTTTTCCGTCTTCTAGAAGGTGGCTGGTTCATACTTCCACCTCCTCTAGCTCAATGGTATTTGCTCAAAGTCAATCGCAACACAGCTTTTGAATGTAGATGGTAAATGCGTAGGCGTAACCCACCGCAGGCATCGCTTATAAAATGAGACAGAGGTTAGAGCAAAAAGAGGTTCTTCAGCAGGTTCAATCATCACACTGCTTCTTCCTCAAACAAATCTTCAATATCACATTCCAGCACTTTACAAAGTCTTGCTACTTTTGCAAAAGTTTCTGATCCTTTGCCATATTCCCAATTTCTGATTGTCGAAGTATCAACTCCAACTAAATCACCTAGTTGCTTTTGAGTTAATCCAATTTTTTCTCTTAAAGCTGCAATGCCTTTTTTAGGTGCTTCCGTTAAGTTCAACGGAGGTTTGAAAACTTTGATTAGGGCATTTTCTAGCTTTCTGAGTAATTCAGCTTCGGTTCTAATGTACGAGATTTTAACGCCTTCAAGACGACTTAAGGCTTCTAGCTTAGGATGGCTTTTCCATTTCTGCCTTAAATTGTCTGACATACCCACGTACAGCACCGAGTTATCTTTATCGATTGCCAAGTAAACACAAGGCTCATCCGGCAATGAGTTTCTGTCTTCAAGTGCCACAAATGGCAGCTCCCATAAATTAATATCCTCCATATAAACCATAACTTTTTAGCGCTTCCTTTGTAATATACACGCTAATATATTAGCGCTAATAGCTAAAATATTCTTGACAGCGCTAAAAAATTAGCGCATAATAGGAAAAGATAAAGAGAAAGCGCCCTCGACTACCAATCTGAAGCGCTTTCTCTGTTCCTAATAATAAGGAAACTTCATTATGACGCATCCAACCTACACACAGCAAGCCCTTTGCCGCTATAACCTCCCCCGTCTCAAAAGAATCGCTGTCGAACTCGGTGTTACACCCACCGACGACAAAAGAGCGACTGACACCTGGGTAAACGCAATCATCACCCACCAATCCACCAAGCTTCAGAAAGTTGACAACCAAGCCGCAGCCCAAGCCGAACTCGATAACTACATCGCCGACCAAGCGCAAGCCATAGCCCCTGAAGAACTGACAACAAGAGAAATATCCTTTTACGATCACGAAATTTACTGCGGCGAGGAACTGATAGCCAGCATTACCCATGATGATGACCTAACCCAACCTTGGGTAGTAGTGGTAGAAGGTGTAGAAAAATTCCGCGCTAATACTTATGCAAGATGCTATCGCTTAATCCAATGGCATCACCAGGACAGTACACTAAACGAATCCGTCCAAACAGAAACGCCATGCACCTCCGAAAACCTAATCATGGCGCATATCTTCAACGAGTGCCAGAATTACGGGTTTGAAATTCTCGATGATGGCATTTACAACAACAAGGGCGTGAAACTGGGGCAAGTCGGATGCACTGACGGGAACTGGTGGGTGAAGAGGCGTTATTCAGGTCAGCAGCAGTATTCTAACTCCGTGTTTGATGCTGTGCGATCGCTGTCGATGGTGGACGTGTCTACTGATGGTAAATCCATTTTTGATGAATATTTTTTAGACCAACCGTTAGAACAGCTAACTGGCGATAAATTGCAACGGCTGCTGGAGAGAACAGAGTTAGTCACAGCGTAAGTCTTGGGCTTCGCCTGGGAAAAGGTTAAAGGGAAAGGGGGAAAGGTAAATTTCTTCATTCCTTTCCCCCTTACCCCTTCCCCTTTTCCCTAATTATTTATTCACCAATCCCCCATTAGATCAATGCAACCGATAATCTCAATCCCTCAACACTGGGGCTACCCTCGCTTTGCTTTGGATCAACGTACACAAGACGGTATCATTCTGGGGTTTTATTACTACCCAAATGGTACTGAATTAGCTGAACAATTCGGTGGTGGCTGGCGTTATGCGCTAATGCCTAACAAAAACTCTGATGAATTGTTCCACTTTCAGGAGTCTCAAATTCAACCGCTTACACCAGAAGAATTATTCTCGGAAATTACCGCAGAAATTGAGTTTTATCAAAGTCAAATAGCAATTCTGCAACAACAGTTAGCAGCCATCACTGGAGGTAGCACCAATGGCTAATTCTACAAACAGCTTTGACCGTAGAGCCAATCATTTGCTGCGTTCGATTCGACTTTGCGGTGGTTGTGTTCCTCTGCACTCTCTCCAATGCCAAGTTTCAAATTCAGTCATTCAAACACTGCTGGATAAAGAACTGGTGCAAGTGCAGAACACGGGAAGCGGCTTTTTGTTGGAGATTGCCGAGGATTTTTAAGTTATTAATCCCAGAGGAGAAAATCATGAAACTTTACGCGAAGACCATTGCACAGACTTTACCCAATTGGGCAACTGTCGTTACAAAAAGTGCAGATTTATTTGAGATTGAAATTAACGATGAACACCCGAATTTCCAATCTCTGCTTGAAGAGTTAGCGACGGAGATTGAGCCAGGAACATTCGGTGTAAAGGCAGAGGATTTATGTTCACGACTGGGCATCGAAATGTCTAGCCCACATCTCCACCAATTAGTTGAACAAGCCCAAACCCTGATAGCCGAAATTGCTACGCACCCAGACTACAAACAACTCTTGTCAGTAGGGTATCAGCCAGATTTAAACATTGCCGATGCTCAAACTGCTTTGACTTATCTGCAATGGGAGTTAGAGCGCAATCGAGAGCTTTCTAATTAGTAAAAAAGCGTTCGCCTAAAGGAATGCCATTACTTTAGGTGAACGCACGGAAGTTTTTCTCCCGCTACAGAATTCCCATTATTGCACACGAAACACTAATCAATGAAACATTAATCGAGGTGAACATGGTTACTGAAATCAAACTAGGTTTATGCAACCCTCCCGAACCCATCTATTTATATGTCAATCAGGGGGAAGTAGATGGCGAATCTTACGTTTGGTACAAGTTCAATATCAGCCAAGATAAGAAAATCCCTGTTACCCAAAGAGCATTAACTGGGTATCTGTCAGAACTCCGATTGACAACTAAAGAGTTTAAAGGCAAGGACAACTTGAAGCTGGATATTGTTATCAGTGCCGATGAACTTTATGTTTTTAGGACTGGTATTGAAACCAATTTCGCAAAAAGCTTTCTTCTGGCTGCATCATTAGTTCAGGATTTTTCTAAGCCACTGATTATTGTTGCTAATGCTGGTGAACAAAATACGGTTTTCTGTAATCTTTATGATGCAGTAACTAAAAGCAGAATTGAAAAGGAGTGGAATAAAAATGCTGATTGGGGAACTCTCATTAATGACATTCAATCTCGCTTAGGTGGCACATCCTCAACTATCCTATCTATAGCAGAAACCCCAGTAGCTCCAGCAAAACTTAGCGTAGTCCCTCAACCAGTACATCCTCAAGACCTACGAGTTAAAAATATTCGCACCTTGCTTGATTATCCACTTGATTTGGTCAGAGAGTGGTTGCAATTTCAGGATGTTGACCGCCCAAGTCTACTTCATATTAGCAAGATTAATGAACTGGTAAAAACAATGTGTTTGGCTTGGGCAGCAGACAAGTGCGAGTATCCCAATCATGCTGAATCTTCATATCAAAAGGTAGTTGTTGATGCTGTTGGCTTAGGTGCTGATGAGTTAACTGCAATCAACACATGGATGCAACATTTGCAATCTGCAAAAGCCGGAGCATTGTAAATCAATATACAGGATTCAGAAGAAGTTTTATTTCTGAATCCTGAATTAATCAGATGGGAATAAAAACCATGAGAGTCATCGTTACAGTAGTCGAAAAAATCGTCAGTGAAGCGCACATCGATATCCCTGATGGGCTGAGTCAATCCGCTTTTTCCGCAGCACATAGTAGACCGTTACAACACTGGGGAAATGGTCACAGATATGAACATCTTTCAAGTGGACTTTGAATCAATTAGCGCTCGGATTGTTCAAGAAAATTCTTCTCCTAAATCTGCATAAATATGGGAGGTAATCAGATGCATACAAAATGGACTGATGAAGAACTAGGAATTATTGAAGCTAAGGCTGAACTTTATAACCCTAAGCAAATAGCCTCAATCTTAAAAAGACATGGCTATTTCCGCACCCCAATTGCTATCGCTACTAAGCTTTGGGCTTTAGGTTACTCTACAAGTCCCTTTCTCGATAACTATAGTAGTGCTGAAATCGCCCGTGTTCTGTGTGTGCATTCCACCACCGTTTCTGGTTGGGTGCGCCGTGGTTGGTTGAAAACTAGCCGCCGTTCTTCTAAGCGTTATCAAGTTCGGAGATGGCATCTCAAAAACTTTTTTGAAAATCCCCCACAACATTTAAAAAAGCGTATTGCCTCTATTGACTCCGAAGCCATTAATTACTTATTAGGGAGAAAAGCATGATTGACAACATTAACGCACTGAAAACCAGTTGGTATCTCTCCCCACCTTGGGGACAAACAATTCCACCTGTTGCAGTTAATTTACTGGAGAGAGTTTTTCTAAGAACTACAAGGAGATTCGGTTACTGCTGCGGTATGCAATGGAAACACGAATGTTGGATTTATTCAATTGATTGCCGCAATGAAATACTCCACGCCACACAGAACCAAATCATCGGGACTGGAGAATTAGAAGCCATCAAAGTGCAAAAACCTGCTTTTGTTTTGGGCGAAAGAGTGATCCTCTGTTCTCACGACAAGGGAACAAAACAACGGCTGATTTTGGGGATTGCGCTAGTGCATAATTCTTGGTTTTACCTTGTTGAATTGATGTCGCCAACGTTAATTAATACACCAACTATATCAAATCGTTTCTCACTGGTTGGTGAAAAAAGTTTGCTGCGGGTGAATGCTTGAGTTTCTTAGATTGCAATTCCTCTTTCTTCACTGTTTGAGTAATAACCAGGGAGTTAATTATGTTGATACACAAATGGCGTGACTCAAATATTAACCAAATGCCAGAAGTTGGGCAGCTAGGCAAATACAGCATACCCAAAGGCTACGTAAATGCAACTCAGATGTGCCATGCAAATAATAAGTCTTGGGGGCATTACAAAGAAAGGAAGTCCACAAAAGCTTACTGGACAGCACTTTCAAACGACATCGGAATCCCGATATCGTCTCTTGTCATCGAAGTTGATGGCTATGGCAGTTCTCAAGGTACTTGGATTCACCCAGAAATCGCCATTGATTTAGCTCAGTGGGTTTCTGTCGAGTTCCGCATCTGGGCTAACAGAACCTTAATGAAAGTGATGATGAGTCAAGAGCCTGTACAACAGCAGTCAATGACTCAAGTACAGTTACTTGCAGCGATCGCTAAACAACTGGCAGAGCAAGAACAGCATTTACTCCAACAACAACAGCAACAGACTGAAATTTTGCACCGTCTCAAAGCGGTTGAAGTTGAGCAAGACAGAGTAAATACCCCATGTGGTCACAAATATAGTGTTGTTGGGTTCGCCAATCTTCAAGGTTTAGAAATCTCGGTTAAAGAAGCGGGTACTAAAGGTCGAAAGGCAAGTGCATTGTGTCGGAAACAAGGAATAGAAATAGAACGAATTCATGACCCACGTTTTGGAAAAGTCGGTTTATATCCAGAGAGTGTGTTGATTGAGGTTTTCTGTGCCAACCAAAACTAACAGCAATGGTCTTCAGAATACTTTCTTTAATTGGAGAAAAGTACCATGCAACAACTGAATTTATTCACTGAATCAACCCCAGTTT
>NZ_NOLI01000223.1:0-7365 GCF_002245975.1 Nostoc sp. 'Peltigera membranacea cyanobiont' 213
ATTTTGCTGAACGAGGGTATCCGCGCTTGGATGGCTCCTCAAGATCAACCCCACGAACAATTTGTATTCCCTGAGGAGGTATTACCACGTGGTAACGCTCTCTAATAGACCAAATATATTAGGCGGCACTGGACGCGACCAAGAATCTACTGGCTTTGCCTGGTGGTCTGGTAATGCGCGTTTAATCAATCTATCCGGCAAACTCTTGGGCGCTCACGTTGCCCACGCTGGTTTGATTGTATTCTGGGCTGGAGCAATGACTTTGTTTGAAGTCGCTCACTTCGTTCCTGAAAAGCCCATGTACGAACAGGGCTTGATCCTGTTACCTCACCTTGCCACTCAAGGTTGGGGCGTTGGCGTTGGTGGTGAAGTCATCGACACCTTCCCCTACTTTGTTGTTGGCGTACTCCACCTAATTTCCTCAGCCGTCCTTGGCTTTGGCGGTATCTATCATGCCGTCCGCGGCCCAGAAACCTTAGAAGAATACTCTTCTTTCTTCGGTTACGACTGGAAAGACAAGAACAAGATGACCAACATCATCGGATTCCACCTGATTATTTTGGGATTCGGTGCGCTGCTGTTGGTAGCAAAAGCAATGTTCTTTGGTGGGTTGTATGACACCTGGGCACCAGGCGGTGGTGACGTTCGGATTATTACCAATCCGACACTGAACCCAGCAGTTATCTTCGGTTATGTAATCAAGTCTCCCTTCGGTGGCGAAGGCTGGATTGTCAGCGTTGATAACCTAGAAGATGTGGTCGGCGGTCACATCTGGATTGCCTTTATCTGTATTGCTGGCGGCGTTTTTCATATTCTTACCAAGCCATTTGCTTGGTCGCGTCGTGCATCCATCTGGTCTGGTGAGGCTTACCTATCCTACAGCTTGGGCGCTCTGTCGTTGATGGGCTTTATTGCCTCGATCTTTGTTTGGTTCAACAACACCGTTTATCCAAGCGAATTCTTTGGCCCTACTGGCCCAGAAGCTTCTCAAGCTCAGGCTTTGACCTTCTTGATTCGTGACCAACGCTTAGGTGCTAACGTTGGTTCTGCCCAAGGCCCCACAGGTCTAGGTAAATACCTGATGCGCTCTCCAACTGGTGAAATCATCTTCGGTGGTGAAACCATGCGCTTCTGGGATTTCCGCGGCCCTTGGTTGGAGCCTCTACGTGGCCCCAACGGTCTTGACTTGGAAAAAATCAAGAACGATATTCAACCTTGGCAAGCTCGTCGCGCTGCTGAATACATGACCCACGCTCCTCTGGGTTCTTTGAACTCCGTGGGTGGTGTGGCTACCGAGATTAACTCGTTCAACTATGTATCTCCTCGCGCTTGGTTGTCAACTTCTCACTTCGTATTAGGATTCTTCTTCCTAGTTGGTCACTTGTGGCACGCTGGTCGCGCACGGGCTGCGGCTGGTGGTTTTGAGAAAGGAATTAACCGTGATACTGAGCCAGTGATGTTTATGGACGACCTAGATTAGGTTGTAAGGTTTATTTCATCACTGACAACTAAATAATTTAAAAGCTCTTGCATAAAAGCAAGGGCTTTTTTTATAGGAAAATTAGTAATCTATTGATTAAATTGAGGAACTTACCAAGGTAGTACTATGAACGACTCTAATTTTATTGAGACTTTGCGATGGACATCGGAAGCTAAAGAAAAGTTACAAAATATTCCCTTTTTTGTCCGCACTCAAGCTAGAGCCAGAATTGAACAACTGGCTCGTGAAGGAGGACAAGAGCTTGTTACCGCTGATTTGGTAGAACAGGCTAGGCTTGAGTTTGGACAATAAAACATTCTAGAGGTCGTAACAATGACAGTCGCCAAGAATCGAGCAGACCGAGTAATGCTTTACGACATTAGCTGGCAACAGTTTGAAAATCTTCTAAAAGACTTGGGAGATCGTCGAGCAGCACGGTTAGCTTACGATCGCACTACTTTGGAAATTATGACACCTTTACCTGAACACGAACATTACAAAGAGGTAATTAGCGATTCAGTCAAAGATATTGCTGAAGAGTTGGCTATGGACTATGAAAGTTATGGTTCCACTACCTGGAAGCGAGAAAGCCGAATGGCAGGGGTAGAGTCAGATAACTGCTTCTATTTCCAGAATGAAGCTACCGTTCGGGGTAGATTGGATCTGGACTTGAGACAAGACCCACCGCCTGATTTGGCACTGGAAATTGATGTTACCAATAAATCTCTAAATCGTTTTCCCATTTATGCCCGCTTGGGAGTACCAGAACTCTGGTGTTATGACTCTGGCGAACTCAAGATTTATCACCTGCAAAATGGCGAATATGTAGAGTCAGAGAAGAGTTTAGTATTTCCTACTTTAGAAATTCGATATCTGCCAAAACTGATTGAGCAAAATCGAGCAGATGGCAGACGGGCAATTCGTCAGGCGGTGCGCGAATGGGTAAGAAAAGGCGGAAAAGGTGAACTATCTAGTCAATCATAATTACGAATTACGAATTACGAATTACGAATTACGAATTAGTCTCAACTTCCTCCCACATTCATCGCTGCTAAAAAAGCCTTCTGGCTCACATCTCTGTAAACTGTATTTAAATACTTCATTACTACGTCACTCGAAGTTGAATTTACTGCATTTTCCTCTTCCTTCGCTAGAGGGATTGCTCCTAATACATCTAATACCATCTCGCTAGTGGATGGCGCAATTACTACCAAGGATGACTCTAGTGGCTCATTGTATTGCCAGAAAGAATCAATTGTAACCGAGTATTTATTATTATGAATTGACTCTTGAATATCGGGCGTTTCTGTGGTAGTAGGTTTAATTTTTGCACTACGTAACTGGCGTAAATCGCTGATAATTTGCTCTTTGGTGCGTCCGCGCAATTGAAATAGTACAAAGGGGTCTTCACTGAAGCGATCGCCTAACTGATAGTACAATGCACCAATATGTTTACAGGGATTTGCTTTATCAGGACAAGAGCATTTACTTTGGACATCACCAAGGGTAAAAGGAAATATCGAAAGACCATTAGCCGTAAAGACTTCTTCTATGTTTTGTGGCATTTCTCCTGCTAGTAGTTTGGCAGCAAAAATTGCCCTTTGGGACATGGTTTCAATTACATAACCCCACTGTTCATCGGTAAATGGTTCAAGGGAAAGGGAAACTTTATAAGGTTCAACTTCACTACCTTGCACCCTAGCTAATACTTTTGCACCTTTAAATTCAATACTGAGAACATTTCCTTGACGAGCATAATTTCTAGCACGTTCTAAACGCTTTTTAAAGCGATAGGAATCTAGTAAATCTAGCCATTGTTGTGACCACCATTCGCGGCTTGCTTGTAATGTGTAATTAGTCATAAATCAATTTAAAAACTTTAGTAGTATTTTGGCGGGTTCATAGTGAGAGCTTTAGCACTCAAATCAAGGACTAAAGTCCTTACTACGAACTTATTCTGCATCATCATCAATTATTGCACTGCGGTCTAATATTAGTAAGTTGCGAAGTTGGTCTGTATTCATTTCAGTTAACCATTCTTCACCAGCACCTACAACTTGTTCAGCTAGTTGTTTTTTACTTTCAATCATGTCATGAATTTTTTCTTCTAAAGTACCTGTGCAAACAAATTTATGTACTTGCACATTCCGGGTTTGACCAATCCGAAATACTCGGTCTGTAGCTTGATTTTCTACGGCAGGATTCCACCACCTATCAAAGTGAAATACATGATTTGCTCGTGTTAAATTTAGTCCTACACCACCGGCTTTTAGAGAAAGAATCATAATCGGTGGCCCTTGGGGGTCGTGTTGGAAACGGTCGATCATTTCTTCTCGTTGCTTTTTACTGGTGCTGCCATATAAAAAGAATATTTCTCGCCCAAGCTGTTTTTCTAAATAGGGTTTAAGTAATTTACCCCACTCAGCAAATTGTGTAAAGATTAAGGCGCGATCGCCTTCTGCTAAAACTTCTTCTAACATTTCTTCTAGCCGCAGCAGTTTCGCTGAATTATGTTGCTCTAATGTCGCCTGTTTCAAATATTGGGCTGGGTGATTGCAGATTTGTTTGAGTTTGATTAGTAAAGCCAAAATCATCCCCCGACGTTGCAATCCTTCAGCAGATTCTATGTCTGCTAAAGATTGTTCTACAACTTGTTGATAAAGTGCAGCTTGGTCGCCAGTTAAACCGCAAAATACGGTCATTTCTTGCTTATCTGGTAAGTCTTGAATGATGTCGCGATCGCTTTTCAGTCGCCGCAGGATGAATGGCTGAACTAATGAACGTAATTGACCCAAAGAAGCCGTATCTCCATACTTTTCAATGGGCATGGCAAACCGACGCTGGAAAAATTGCTTATTGCCTAAATATCCTGGATTGAGAAAATCTAAAATAGACCAGAGTTCTTGTAGTCTGTTTTCTACAGGTGTCCCCGTCAATGCAATGCGAAATGTTGCTTGTAATTGGCGTACCGCTTTTGATTGCTTCGCCTCTGAATTTTTCACATTCTGGGCTTCATCTAAAACAATTATCTGCCAAGAGACACTTTCCAATGACTTGATATCTCGATGAAGAAGTGAATAGCTGGTGACGATTAAATCGTGTTTTTTTACTGCTTCTAAAAACGCTTTACCTTTTGGGCGTTTGTCACCGTGATATTGTAAAATTTTCAGGCTTGGTGCAAATTTATTGACTTCCCTTTCCCAGTTGCCTAAAACCGAAGTTGGACAAACTAATAGTGTTGGATTTTCTAACGCATCCTGTTCTTTCAAGTGCAGCAGAAAAGCAATGAATTGGACAGTGTTATGGCAAATAATATTGTTAGCAACAAAATTGTGATGTTCGCTAACTTCAAAGTCATAAACCCATCCATTATAATCTATCTCCTCTATTGATTCTATCCGGCAATAAAATACCTCTTGGTCGAGAAGACATTGCAAAGACTGTCTGGTTAAACTCAATTGTTCTACATCTAGTTTGCTATAAGCTGACAAAGTTTGAGTTGTCCACTTGGAAGATTTTAGTAGCTGATACTGCTCTTGGGGTTCTCCACTAATCATGCGGCTCATCCCAGCTATTACTCGTTGTAAACTATCTTGAGAAAATTGCTGTGAGCTATTAGTATAAACTGTGTTGTGCATCCCAAAATGCCGCAACGGTAGTCCAGTTGTTCTGACTGTTTGGGCAACAATATTAGAGGCAGGAATTCCTTCAGTATTTGTGTTGCTGACTATTTGACAAATTTGCTCTAATTTTCTCTGTTTTTCTGAGTTATTAAATCCAATCTCTTGCAAAAATCTGCGGGCAGAATTTCCACCAATTACACCGATATAATAGGTGCGGAAAGTGCGAGTTCCATTAGTGGCACATTTCAGTTTGGGCGATATTCGCAACCAAATACCGAAACGACGCAATAGTGAAGAAAGTTGCTGAATTAGTAAAGCTGAAGCTGTAGAAATATCAATACTCCGCATACTAAAAAGAACAGCAGATTCAGCATCGAAATAGTTTTGTAAAAATATCCGCACACTATTCAAATCTGCCTGCATGATGAAAGGCGGAATAGATTTTTCTGCCGACAATTTACCCCAAACATAACCCTTCGCTTCTAAGAATTCCCGATAGGCTTGGCTATTAACTCGAAGAGAAGCAACCCTGTTAGGGAAGGTAGAGATATTAGGGCTGTTAATTTTAAGGTTATAGCGCTCTTTAATGCGTTGGCAAGTCTGGAGTAAATCCTCTAGTACTTTGGTATCTTTTTGGGATATTGTGACTCTTCCCACATCGGGTAGTTCATGCCCTTCAGCAATCTGCCAAGCGAGAAACTTGACTAAATCATGGTCTTGTGATTTTCCATTCCAAAGCGTTTTACCTGGTACACAAACGTAATCGCCCACCTGTAAGTTATTTGTCCAACCTTTATTTGTCAGCAGCTTGTGACGATGGGTGATAGTAATACTATTACCGTCTTCTAGCGTGACTTTTCGTAATTTCTCGCTGACTTGCTGCCGATACAACCGTCTAACATTAGCTTGGACAATTTTGCCAGTTTCTTCATCTATGGAATTAACTAATAATTCCTCTGTGGGTTTAGTCCAAAATCCCTCGCCGTCAAACTCTGTTTCTCCAGCGTGAGTTGTCCAGATTGTCTCGGCTGTGCGTAATAGTCCGTTTACATCTATTAAAGTATCGTTTGCTACGCATTTACCCAATCCCATATCGTCGGCGAGACACGCGCCTAAACCCCAACGTTCTAAGAATGACAACCAAGCAGCACCACGTTCTTGATAAGGTCGTAACTGCCCTTTAAAGCCTGTTGGTGTGGGCAAAGGTGCGATCGCTTGATTATTACTTAACGCCCCAATCAACTCTTGCAATGCCCCTGATGCCTCAAAGCTGACTACAGGTAATTTTTCTATTACCTGGGTATCCCCTGTACTGAAACGCAAGGCATCTTCCAAGGAAAGGGACATTTGGTCTTTGCGAGTGGTAAAAAACGTTTGGGCTGTTTTGATGTCTTGGGGGCGCAATTCCACCCACTCGCCGTTAATTTCTACTAGCGGACTATTTAAAGCCACAAGTTTATCAAACTCGGCTTTGGAAATAGTTTGTCCACCAATTGCTAATTGCCATTGGAAATTCAGTAGACTTTGCAACCCTAAACGTCCCTGCTTTTTCTTTGGGGTTTCGGCTGTAATTTTTAAACCCAAACGGTTCGCCCATCCTTCACGATTCGCTAAACTGGGAGGTAAAATTACTCCCAAACCACTGTCTTCCAATCTCCAAGCTACAGCTTTGATAAACTCATAAGCTTGGATTGCGGTGAGATGAGAAAATTGGGGATATTCTGTTTCAAAACTGGGTGCGATCGCAGGATACAATCGAGAAGCTACCCCCAAACCTCGCAAAAATGTTTCCTGTGGTTGCTCAATTGTCCGATTTTCATAAACCAATCGTTCAACTGGATTGTTCCAAATAGTTGCCGCATCCACCAAAAATTCAGGATCGTCAGCCGCTTGCAAAAAATACGCCAATGTCCAATCTGCTTCGCCTGACTCTGGAGAACGCAGTTGAAAACAGGTACGAAATAGAGTTTTAAGAGTTAATTGGTATTGTAGCGGCATCATCCAAGCCTTTAGTGCCGCTTCTAATCGTTCTACTTCAATGGTATCTGCATTCACTGAATCAGATGCACTGGTTAAACCTTGCAACCATTGTCGTACCGCAATTGCGATCGCTTTAGCTTCAATTGGAGGTTGAGAACCTACCATTTCTCGCACTTGGGCATCTATCGTACTGTTGAGAAATCCCAAAAGTAATTCTTGAGGTTCGCCGGGAAAGTCCACATAGAATAAGGATTTGGAAAACTCCTCCCCAGTCCCCAGTCC
>NZ_NOLI01000224.1:0-7304 GCF_002245975.1 Nostoc sp. 'Peltigera membranacea cyanobiont' 213
GCTTCTTTACTAGACCATTTTGCAATATTAATAAATTGAAATCTCTCGGTTGGGTCAAGACTGCGATGTAACTTTGTGTCGATAAACCCTGGTTCATTTTTCATCAACTGAGCAGTCTGATTCCATTTGCGAAGAAACTCATCTTCCAAACCTCTCCGAACAGAGAAGACATTGATCAGTACCACAGGTGAATCCATAAAGGCTGTTCTTAAAACTCTGTCATGCTAGACAATAGCATTTATCAACAGAAACTGGGATGTACCTATAGTAGGATTATACAAGTTTTAGATGCTGCTCACCGACACAAATCATCAACTCTCAAATCCCGCCAGACATCAGACGGTTGCCACCCGGAGTTACCCACAGAGCGTAGGGGGCGATAGTGTTCAGAAATGTAGTCCGATTTTGATACTTCAATGTACACAGGTGGGTTTGGTTCAATCACTGTTTCAGGAATATTTTGGCTCTCAGGAATCTCAATGGGTTCAATCGGTGGTGGGGTTACTTCTGTTTTCTTGCGAACTGGATTAGGGTTTTTTTTGATGAGTCGTTTCAAATCTACAGGAATCATTCGGCTCTCCATAAAGAACGATATCCTAGAATACAAGAAGTTCTCAGCGAATCAGAGAGAAATTGCTTATTGTTGCATGGGTGTGGATTGCTTTTTGGGCACGTAAGCGGAGCGTGATGCCAGATAGCCTGTCAATAAAGGTGGTTTTATTATTAAATGGGAGCGGAAGATTAAAAATAAAGGTAACGCGGTTTATTAAATATGGATACTCGTATCCCAGAATGTATTCGTCCAGTATTAAATGATTATTTGTTGTTATTACAAATCGAACTTCCAGGTCTGATAGAAGGCTTTTATATTCATGGTTCTATTGCACTTAATGCCTTTAACCCATACTTGAGTGACATTGATTTTATTACTATTCTCATACAACGAGCTACAACATCCGAGGTAAAAAAACTAAAAGCAGTTCATAAAAAACTAGAACTGAGCTATCCACAGTGGAAACTGGAAGGAAGTTATTTGCTTCTTGAAGATGTCGGGCGTGAGCAACAAGAAATTGCTCCTTATCCCTACTATCATGACAGGGATCTGCACTCTGCTGGATATCATGACATAAACCAAGCTACTTGGTGGGTGTTGAAACATCGAGGCATTTGTTTGATTGGAGTTCCGCCAGAAAACCTTGCATTTACAGTCGATTGGAATCTGCTGCAAAGAAAGATGAAGGAAAATCTGAACAGCTATTGGGTGAGTTGGACGCGATCGCCAAGTAAATTAGCATATTTATTAACAGATAGTGGTGTTGAGTGGGCTGTGCTTGGCGTTCTGCGTCTGTTTTACGTATTGAGAGAGCATGAAATCCTCTCGAAAACGGAGGCTGGTCGATATGCTTTGGTGCATCTTCCACCAAAGTGCCATCAACTTATTCAAGAGGCAATTAACCTCCGTGAAATTCGGCATGGTTCCTCTTATCGCAGCAAAGTGAGCCGCGCTGTTGAAGCAGTACGCTTCTTACGCTATGTAATTACTCCCGGTTCGCTCATTTTTTTTGGAGTTCGAGAAATTGCCGAAAAACAGAAAAGCTAGGTTTAGTAATGGTTTTAGCCATTCCCCTAAATTTACCTTGAACTACCACCCTGTTCTAAAAACTCTATTTTTATGCGATCGCGCAAAGTTGGCATTATAGTACTTTTGTATTGTAAATTAGAACCCCTACTAAATCGTTCAGCTTTTTTCTAACTCAATTTAAAATGGGCGAACCGGGAGTAATTAATGTATGTAACGAAATACGCATTTGACATTTGACTTGCTTATATCTGGGATGGTGTTGATACTCACGCTTAACTATTGTGTGACGGCAGTTTCAACATGTTTCGTTATTTCTGCATAAAACACAAAACAAAAGAAGAATATTATATATCAAACTTCTATATAAACCAGAGGACAACACTTTAAAAGTCTTCTATTTTATTTCTTGTAATCAAAAATTATGTTTTATCCTGTGTTCATATAATAAATAGTTAGACATCAATAACTTGGTGTTCGACTATGAAAATTCTTGAAACAGAGCGTTTAGTTCTTCGTCGGTTGACAGTTGAAGATAGCGAGTTCATCCTTGAGATATTGAATGACCCTTTGTGGTTGCGCTTTATTGGTGATAAAGGTGTGAGAACCCTTGATGATGCTCGTGAATATATTTTGAAGAATCTGGTTGCTATGTATGAGCGTCTCGGTTTCGGATTGTATTTGGTTGAGCTAAAGGGGAAGAGCGTCTCGATTGGAATTTGCGGTTTGATAAAAAGAGATTCCTTGGAGGATGTGGATGTTGGATTTGCCTTTCTTCCTAAGTTCCGGGGAAAAGGATACGCCTATGAATCTGCTTCTGCTGTTATGATGTATGGGAGAAGAACCTTCGGCTTAACTCGTATTGTCGCTATCACTACACCGGACAATTATGGTTCAGCAAAGCTACTCAAAAAACTAGGACTAAGCTTTGAGCGAATGATTAAACTATCTGATGATAGTAAAAGTGTTAGTTTGTTCATTTCTGATGTCTAATAATTGCGGTGCAGCGGATTGAAGAAAGCCGCTTGTACTGAGTTCGAGTTTTTAGCAACCTCTGACCCCAGCCGTTATGCCGCGAATTTCAGTTACCGTCGTAAGCGTTTCACAAGCTCATTAATGACTGCAATTGTGTGTCTGAATTATCTCCCAATTCTTGTTGTAATTGGGATAGTTGATTTTCTAACGCTTCAGCAGTATGAATGAGGTTCGACTCTTGGGCTATTTTTAGCTGGGTTTCCTTAATAGAGATTTTTCTCACTAGTTCATTCACTGCATCGACTGAATCATCATTTTCAGTAATCATGGCTTCATCACGNAATATCCGTTTCTAGCAGGAATAATTGCTACAAAGCTTGCTATGTATGAATAAAAATTAGCTACATTTTTCATTTTACACAAGTATATTAAAAAAGATATTTCCTTTCAAAACTTGCTTGAGTGATACGAATGCAGACACAGGTGTTAGAACTAGAAAAAATCGCTGACAAAATTAGAAAACTATTCGCACTGAGCCAATCTCCCAACGAAGCAGAGGCAAGCGCCGCCGCAGCTAAAGCCCAAGAAATGCTAACCCGGTACAATTTATCGATCGCCTCACTTCAAGATTGGACACCTCAACCACTAGAAGAAGAAGTCATTCGCCAGTTCAAACGCATGACCTCATGGAAATTTATTTTACTAAGTGGTGTTTGTTGGGGGAATTACTGCTGTGCGATCGCTAGACACTACCATAGCGGGTCTAAAATGATTATCTTAGGGCGAAAAGTGAATATCGTCTCTACTCAGATTCAGTTTGAGTATCTTGAACAAACTATTGAACGACTGGCGAAACTTGCCCAAGGCGATCGCACTTTTAGAAATGCTTTTAAATTAGGTGCTGCTAATAGATTTGTAAGTAGGATTCTTGAGAATCGCGATCAACAGAAAAATCAAGGGATTGCTGGAACTACTGAATCAGTTGCAGTACCCGCCATTATCGTGCAAGCGCTCTACGAAAAACTGGAATCTGAGTTAGAAGCATATCTCAACAAGGTGAAAGTTAAACAAATGGCGTTACCATCGTGTGGTTCAAAAGACGGATATTTCTCTGGTATATCTGCTGCTGATTCTGTCTCTCTTAATCGCCAAGTTAGTAGCAGTCAACAGCACTATCTGCCAGGTTAATTAAGACGTATCAGGAGATAGCGGCAGTGATGAAAGTAGATTTTGGAGTGATTGACCCCATGCAGTGCTTCATCCGATCCAAGTGGCCTGATGGGTAAACCGAAAGTAGGCTGTTACTGGCGAGACTATAAAACCGTTCGTCTGTAAGGGATTTACTATGGTGCGTTTTTGATGATAACCAATCATTAATTGATTACGTTAATAGCCAATATGCCCAGCATCCAGCGTGTCAGTATTAATCGTCTTTTTGTAGCCCTGGTTTTGGAGTACAAAGTTGTCTAGGTAGTTGTTGAATAACACGCATAAAAGGAGATGGATCATTCAACCCTTGTGACAAAATTAAGGAACCTTGAATAGCAATCACTGCATCTTCCCCTCGATATTTGGCGAGTTCTTCATCCATACCACTTTCGATTAAAACATTAGCAATCGCATTAATCCAGATACAGAATAAAGCATGAACTCTAGTGTGAAAGATATCACGGGCTGAACCCATTAATAAAATGGCAGACATACAGGGTTGATGTCCTCCTTCATAAAGTTCGCTCAGGCGATCGCACATCCTCTGTAATCGTGTTAGCGCATCACCTTGGGAGGTAAGTGCTGTCAAGATGTTTTGGGCTAACCACTGTTGAAGAGAATCTAGCACTGTCTCAACCATTTCATCCTTACCGCCAGGAAAGTGATGATAAAGGCTAGCTTTCCCAAGCCCAGTAGCTTCAGAGATTTTAGATAAAGTTGCGCCATCATACCCGAATTGGCGAAACAGCCGTATGAGATATGGAATATATGTTTCTTTGGGCATTGTAAGAGTTGAGAAAAATAGATATTGACATTATACCGAACGAACGGTACATTAATCGTATACCGAACGAACGGTACAAAAATGAGACAAGAAGTGCCACTTAATTTCTGTGATTAAACTTGTTCGTTCTTATCTCATCTGAAGGATTAATCTATGATTCAGCTTTACGGTTACGAACTCTCTGGCAACAGCTATAAAGTAAAACTAATGTTGTCGCTATTAGGCTTAGATTACGAATGGGTAAAAGTTGATTTGCCTAGAGGAGCGCACAAACAGCCAGAATTTTTAGCACTCAATTCTTTTGGTCAAGTGCCAGTTTTGGTTGATGGAAATACTATATTGGCAGATGCTCAAGCAATTCTAGTTTATTTAGCTCGACAGTATGGCACAGAAGGGTGGTTGCCTCTGGAGCCAGAGCCGATGAGTCGTGTAATTCGCTGGTTATCTACAACTGCGGGAGAAGTTCGGCTTGGCCCTGAATCGGCACGTTTATATCACCTGTTTAAAGCTACTGACATCAATCTAGAACGAGTAAATCAAAAATCAGAGTTTATCCTCACACAACTTAATAATCATCTATCAGAAGGTGAATGGCTAGAGTTGGGACATCCTACGATTGCCGATGTTGCTGTATTTCCATACATCGCCCTCGCCAACGATGGTAAGATTTCTCTCGAACCCTATGCTCATGTTCAAGCCTGGATTGAACGGCTCAAGCATCTCCCCGGTTTTATTGGAATGATTGGTATTCAAGAACCTGCTAGAGTTTAGGAGCGCAGTATGCCACGCAAATTTGGAGAAATTGCTTTTACTCCTGAAGTTGAAGCCGCGCAGTCACAACGGGGATCGCGGCAAACCTATGAACGCTACATTGCCAACGGGCCTGCCAATGATTCAATTACACTAGAAATTGCCGAATTTATTGCTCATTTGGATGGGTTTTATTTGGGAACAGTCAGTTCCAATGGCTATCCCTATATCCAGTTTCGTGGAGGAGCGCCCGGTTTCCTGAAAGTGTTGAATGAGAAAACCCTGGGATTCGCCGATTTTTCTGGGAATGTGCAGTACATTACCGTAGGCAACCTTGAAGGAGAAGCAAAAGCATTTCTGTTCCTGATGGATTACCGCCAACGCAGACGTATCAAAGTTTGGGGTAAGGCAGAATATGTTGAAGGGGATAGTGCTTTCATTGAGCGACTTCGCATCCCTGGCTATCCAGCAAAAGTTGAGCGAGCTATTCTATTTCATGTCGAAGCTTTGAGTGAGAATTGTTCTCAACACATACCTATCCGCTATTCTGCTACCGAGGTTGAAGCTATGATGGCTCCCCTTGTGGCTCGAATTGAAGAGTTAGAACAGAAATTNGGATGAATTTACTCCGCACACATTGAGCGATCGCAACAGCGTCTAATTGAGACCAGCTTGACATCCTATCACTGATGAAGCTGCTATAAGAGAAAAAACTACTGATAAGGTAGCGCTTATTGGGTCATTTGAGCGATACGAAGGCTCCCCGCGTTTCGTCCCTATGACCCATTGCTGGCATACGGACAGTCTTAAACCCTTACGGACTCCGGTCGTGGCAGAGTGCAGAAAACAGTATTCCAACTGAAGCTCCAGAATAGCTGCCCTCTGCCTTTCTTGATAATAGAAACTTGAGACATACCGATTTAGTGGTTTTATCGTTATCTTTATTTTACTTGTTGATGTCGTTCGGCTTTAGCCCAAAGAGAAATCGGACAATGTTAAGACGTTTTATAAACATTTCATACAAAGCATTTGTCACCATAAAGGTACAGCAATAAATTTGCCCAGTCATCATAAAGATTTTGAAAACCAAACCATTTGGGGCGGAATGCACATTCAATTATAGCCAATGGTAGAGCAGGTAATAAAATTACTCCGGGCTGTTTCATGAAAGTTGCAATAGTAGAATACCAACGTCGCCCCATCTCTTGCTTGAAGAATAACAATATAGGGAGACTAACAAGTGATTGCCCTCATGCAGTGCTTCATGCGATCGCTGTCGGCAAGATTTGCAGTACTTGTACAGAGGTATAAATAGTTATCAAAGTATAAACTAATTACTGGTAAAAAGTGATAGTAGTAAATTTATATACTCTATTGATGTGAATAACTCGGTAGAGTATTTTTGTGAAAGTGCGCCGGTGTTAAGCGATCGCCAATCCTTGCCCTTGTTACAACCGCCCTCCACAGCCGACGATTGTTCCTTGGGTAATGGTGCATTTGTGTTTGACCAAATTTTGATAACCATTGGTTAACACGCATTCAGCCAAAGGTGTTGTATTGGGATTGGTTTATTGCGTTTAATCCTTGTATAATGCAGCTTTAAAAATTTTTCGCTCTTTTTGCATAAAGTACAAAACTTGAACTGAAGAGTATTACATAGCGAACGAACTATATGTAAAGCAGGGGGTAATAGTTAAAACTCCCATATTTTTTTGTCAGCGCTGCTCTGGACTCCTTGCCCCAGGGCAGTTTTTCATTGCACAGGCGGTTAACTAGAGTTAACACTCATGCTCAGTAACTTTGTATTAGATATGCAGTGCATTATTTACTTTGTATAAGAGGAATAATTGTATTACAGCCCGTAAGAATTTGGATTTTTAAAAAGCATAAAGGAGGTAATGATTTATGGGAACTTATTTAATGCTTGGCAGCGGAGCATTTTGGATACTGACTTATATTTTGTTGATTCAACGTGGCTTTAAAGATCAAACGTATGGAATGCCGTTG
>NZ_NOLI01000225.1:0-7212 GCF_002245975.1 Nostoc sp. 'Peltigera membranacea cyanobiont' 213
TAGAGGGATACTTGAATGTCCCACTGTCATCACGAGATGTCAGGAATCCCCATCCGCCTTGCGGTGGGGTGGTTCAAATAAGGCTACTGGCAATGAAATCACAAGTTCGGGACAGTAATTGCGATCGCAATTACTGCAAGGTTACGGGAATTGAAGGTTAATTCAGAGACTATTTAACTTATCTCAAATTCTAATGAGCAGCGCAAGATGTAGCTGTAAGCGAGGAGTTATGAGGCGATGCAGTGGGAACTTGAGCAACTAAAACCACATTACCATTGGCATCTGTAACCCATCCTTGGGCTTCTACAATTTGAGTAGGTTCGTTGACAGAATCAACCTTCTGTGATTTTTCTTCTGTGTTTCGCTGCGCCTGAAGAACCGCTCTTTTCTGAATACCGCCAACACGATTTTTACTCTCTGGCTGTAGTGCTATCCAATCTACCAGCACCGCATCATCAGCTATCAATGGCTGGGTGGGATCGGCTACTAGTCCTCCACGCCCAGTGGTAATAAATGAACTACTGGCTATTTTTCCACCAGAACCACAACCAGCAGCAATTTGCTGGGAAGCATCAACTAGATTTTCAGGCAATTCCACTAATCCTTTGCTGGGGTCAGCATCTGGTGAGTTGATTTGGACTGTGCCATTTAATAAAGGGTTTTGCTGAGAAAACGCTGTGATGTCACTTGTTCGCAGGTTCTTTGGGTTGATTTCACCTGTTGGGTCAAGTCTCTCTACGTCTGCACGGGTGCGGGGCACAAAACCAAAGATGTTTTTAGTGGTGATTGCAATTTTACCACCAGAGCCAGAGAAGGCATTGGCGGTTATATCGTTATTTCCGAAGGGAGTGGCGACAAGGAAGCCATTAGGTACTTTGATGGTGATGTTGCCGCCATCTCCATCACCCCCTGCATTAGTGGATATTTGACTATTACGGAGCATCAGTAATAAGTCCCGCACCTGTAGCGAAATATTTCCGCCCTTACCTGATTCACTATTAGATGTGAGTATTCCTTTATTGTCTAAAAATATAGACCGAGCATTTACATTTAGTTCGCCTGCTACTCCTAGATTGCTTACATTCCCCTGATAGATTACACCCTGTGAAAGTTCTGGAAGTTCGCTACTCACAGTTATTGTAGCCCCATCCCGGATAATTAATGTATTTGTATTTATTGTCACTTTCCCTGCATCCCCAGAGCCGTTAGTCAAAGCAAACAAGCCGCTGGGTGTAGTACCATTAGGTGAAATTCCAGTTATTTCTACAGATTTGGAGGCATTTACAGTCAAATTTCCTCCTTTTCCTGTAGCTGGGAAATATTTGTTAGGATCTGATGATGATAACGTTCCTGAAGACTCTGTTGTTACTCTTGCGCCACCCTGGATACGTAACTTCCCAGTGTTGATCGTTAGATCGTCAGCATTTCCAACATCGGAAGTTGCACTAAACAATCCACTGAAGAAAAAATTACTCCCAAAGGAGAAACCACCGATCAAGTCTACAGAATCTGAGGCGTTTACGGTCAATTTTCCTCCTGAACCCAAGCCTTGTAGTCCATTTCCGACTTGCGCTCCATTTCCGACTTGCGCTCCATTTCGCACTTGCGCTCCATTCCTGACAATCAACTTCCCTGTTGTAATCGTTAAGTCTCCAGCGTCTCCTGCACCAAAAGTCACAGCCGTCAACGGTGTACCAGGACCAATTAATTCCACGGACTCTGAGCTAGTGAGCGTTAAATTTCCTCCCGATTGGGAACCCAAGGTATTAGCTAAAATCTGTGAAAAACCATTTAACAGAATGCGCCTACCCTGTACTTGGATATCGCCACTACCTTCACCACTAACATCTACCTGAGATGGCTTTCTAGATCCGTTAGCAGTTCGCTGTATTAGTTGAATGTTCTGAAAATTCTCAACACCTTCATAACCTAAGACCCAACCTTGATTTGTTGGATTAAGACCGACTAGACTATTGCCAGCAACGCTTCCTAGCTCAATTCGTCCCCCTTTTGCCGTTAAATTTCCACCCGCCAAGGTTATATCACCGCCTACAAGTGCCAAGGTTTTACCTGGCTGCACTTGTAGACCAACGGGAGCTTTTAAGCGATTGGTTGCTTGATTTGGACTAGCTTGGGATTCATTGCGGATGAAACCCGCATTTGCTCCGAATTGTAAACCAGTGGGAACACTTACTGTTAGCAGAGGTATGGTTTTGGGATCTGTGGCACTAAATTTAGTACCATTAGCAAAGTTCAGACTACTCGCTGTACTTGCTACAAATGAACCATTGATGTTTAAGGAAGCATTGGGCCCAAAAATAATCCCGTTAGGATTAATCAAAAACAGATTAGCTTGATTATTAGCTTTAAGGATTCCATCAATATTTGAAATAGATTTACCTGTTACGCGGGTAATAATGTTCTCAATATTTGCGGCGTTATTGAAATAAGCTGCGCTTCCAGTGCGAACAGAAAACTGTTCAAAGCTGTGGAAAAGGTTCGTACCGCGAGTCGCCCCACCATCGATCTGGTCAGTAGGGATGCTACCGAGCGGTTTGGGTGTAACAACTGAATTTTCAGATCCCAAGGTGCTATCCGGTGTAATTTGAGACAAAGCACATCTTCCAGAAAAAGTAATTGCTCCAGTAAATGCCAAAACACTCACTAGCTTTAATTTCCAGTACCAACCGCTTCGGCTCTGATACATCATAGAATTTGCACCTTAATCAATTTACACCGGATATGAAATAAGAAAAAATGTGGGGCAAGCTAGGAAAATAAAAGTTACCAGCTTTGCAATTCAGATTTCCCCGATCGCTAGTATAGACTTGATAAGAGGTTTATCTCGTCCGATGGGCAAGTTGCAATTGCAAAGCTTCTATCCCTAAATCTTTATCAATAAGTAGGGATTAATAGGATATTGGTAAACTTGTTAAGATTTTGATGTTTTTATTGACACAATGCGTTGCCCCCGATCGATCCCTTAACAGTCTGACCAGCAACCATCAGGATTATTGTCATACGGGCAAGGCTTACGCAATACCATGCACAATTTATGCAATTTTAGGTCTGGAAATGCTTGCAAAAAGCTCTTGGTTTGCTCATGTACACCAACGTCATTAGATTGAAGTTGATTTAGGTCGAGTGTACACTCAAGTTTAAGAACATCTTGTGCTGGTATACCGTATTTTTCGAGTACGTTTCTCAAGTTAGAGTTACTCACTATATTTTGCATTTCCTGCTTAATTTCGTTTTTTAACTCCTGTAATGTGCGATCGTCTATGACTGTTGACTGTACTATTGGAGATTCCATAAATTTTGCTCTTCTTGCAGACTGGTAAATGTATAAACTTATTTTGTGATGTACTAAATTAACGTGAGTTTGATTAGTACAATTTGGCAATCAACGAATCAAGGATACAGAATCTAGAGTGGCGCGAAAGCATTAAATTTCTAAAGCTCTTGCAAACTCCGATAATTATGACTTCAGCTTGGCTAGTTATAATTACGCATTGCGTAACAAAGCTTCATATATTTTTGCCGGATTTCCTTAAAGCATTGATGAATCTGGCTACTGACCTGAGGAAGAAGCGATACTTTCTCTACGAGATGCTACGCAAACGCCTGGTTACGCCAATGCACCCACAGATGAGTCGAGTACAAGAGGCGGAGCGATCGCTTGTCTGAAGGTTATTACAAAGAAGCGATCGCAAAAAAAACTACCCCTCTCCGCCACCGGAAAGGGGTTAATCACTGCTGAAACTCAGGATTCTTTAATAAGCGTCTTGCAACTCGTAGAAATCAGGCGAGATGTAATCCTTCCGTAAAGGCCAACCCACCCAATCTTCCGGCATCAAAATCCGCTTGAGATTTGGGTGTCCTTCGTAGATAATGCCGTACATATCGTAAGACTCGCGCTCTTGCCAATCTGCGGTTTTCCAAATCCAGTACACAGAAGGCACTACGGGGTTTTCTCGTGGTAAGAACACCTTAACTCGGACTTCTTCGGGGCGATCGCTATTATCAGCGACTTTATTCAAGTGATACACACTTACCAATTCCTGTCCTGGCCCAAGGTCAACGCCACCTTGAAACTGGAGATAATTAAACCCGTAAGCATAAAGGGCTGTAGCGGTGGGAAGCAAGAAATCTGCCGCCACCTTAATTATCTCTACACCATTTTTATCTGGTGCTAAAAACTCATGGTCAAAACCATTTTCCGTCAACCATTGGGAAATTTTACCCGCTTGTACCAATGCCTCTTCTTTGGCTACTGGTACTGGTTTAGATTCTTCTTCAGCCACGGGTTTGTTCCTCCTTTTGCGCCTTTTCTGTCAGCAGTGCAGGTGGTATTGGCATACCGATCGCTTCCGCCAATTCCTTCGGTGGTGCATAGCGAGTTTCTGACTGCAAATACTTACCAGTTAAGATTTCCTCTACTGGCTTCAGGTTATGAGTCGTGCTGTAGTAGCGGTGAGTTTGCTTAATTTTATCCCGCTCTTGCATCGACTCATTGGAGATTTTCTTTCGCAGCTTAATGATTGCGTCGATAATTGCTTCTGGACGGGGAGGACAACCAGGCAAGTACACATCTACAGGAATCAGTTTATCGACTCCGCGCACGGCTGTAGGGGAATCAACGCTGAACATCCCGCCAGTAATTGTGCAAGCACCCATTGCAATTACATACTTCGGTTCTGGCATCTGTTCATAAAGACGCACCAATTGGGGAGCCATCTTCATCGTAATAGTCCCTGCTGTAATAATTAAATCGGCTTGGCGGGGGCTAGAACGGGGAATTAGTCCAAAACGGTCAAAGTCAAATCGGGAACCAATTAAAGCTGCAAACTCAATAAAGCAGCAAGCCGTACCAAACAGTAACGGCCACAGACTAGAAAGCCGCGCCCAGTCGTAGAGGTCATCAACCGTCGTCAAAATGACGTTTTCTGAAAGGTCTTGAGTGACATTAGTACGCTCAATGGGGTTGATGATTCGTTCTTTGTCCTGGGTTGTTAAGTTAGAATTCAAGACCATTCCAAAGCTCCTTTACGCCATGCGTAAACTAAAGCGACTACAAGAATTGCAATAAAGACTAGCGCTTCAATAAATGCTAATAGCCCCAAACGGTGGAAAGCTACCGCCCAAGGATACAAGAAAACAGTCTCCACATCAAAGACGACGAAGACCAGAGCAAACATGTAGTAGCGGATGTTGAACTGAATCCAGGCTCCCCCGATGGGTTCCATGCCAGATTCATAAGTGGTGCGACGTTCTGGGCTGTAACCACTGGGTCGTAGGAGCTTGGAAGCTGAGAGCGCTAAGGCAGGTACTAGGCTACAGATAATGAAGAAGCCTAGAAGGTACTCGTAACCGCTGAGGACAAACACAATGAGTATCTACCGCTTATGGAGTATTTTAAGTAGTGACTGGGGATTGGGGACTGGCGATTGGGGATTGGGGACTGGGACTGGGAAATTCTTCTGAATTGACAATCCCTGATCTCTAATACGAAATTATTGATTTTTAATTCCCAATCCTCAATCCCTAGTCCCCAATCCCTTCAATTACGTTACTTTCTTTTACATTATATCTGTTTGGTTTTTCTGAAATCTGGGAAACAGATACACTTCAAGTATTTAATTAGCTTTTGATAGTGATAGAAAAGCCTAACAATTATGTCATAATTTTTAACGTATATTTAAGAATTCTCCTCTGCGAGGCCCTAGCCATGAGCGAACCAGCTGTTGAGACTCCAGTGTTAGACCGCTACGAGTGTCGCGCCTGCGGTTATGTTTACGAACCCGAAAAGGGAGACGACAAAGATGATATTCCTTCTGGGACAGTCTTTGCAGACCTGCCCGTAAGTTGGCGCTGTCCAGTTTGTAGTGCTAAAAAAACCGCTTTTGCCAACATCGGCCCGGCGGGTACTGCATCCGGCTTCAAAGAAAATCTCGGTTACGGTTTGGGTGTCAACAACCTAACGCCAACCCAAAAGAATATCCTAATTTTTGGTGCTTTGGCTCTCGGCTTCTTGTTTTTTATCAGTCTCTACGGCTTACAGTGACAGCCGTTAAGCAATTAAAAATTCCAAATGAAAAACCCAGGATTGCCTAGCATCCTGACTGACGACTTCTACAAAAATTTAGAAACAACTAAGAAATACTGATGCATTCAATTGTAAAAAGCTGGCAACGAATAGCTGCCTTATTCATAGTAGTCGTCATGTGCATAGGTTGTAGCAAAATCCCCTCTGTTAGCTACAATCCCTGGAAAATCATTTCTGTGCCAACAGACTCGAATCTATTGGATATTGCTTTTACTAATAACCCTGAGCATGGCTACTTAGTAGGTAGCAATGCCACCCTATTAGAAACCAATGACAGTGGTAATACCTGGAAACCAATAATTCTGCAACTGGACGATCAGAAGTATCGCTTTGACTCAGTAAGTTTTACAGGTAAAGAAGGCTGGATTGCCGGAGAACCAGGATTATTACTGCATACTAGCGATGAAGGTGCTTCTTGGTCGCGTATTCCCCTGAGCGAAAAGCTACCAGGTAGCCCGATCGCAATTAAGGCACTAGCAGACAATACAGCTGAAATGGCTACTGATGTGGGAGCCATATATAAGACCACAGACGGCGGCAAAAACTGGAAAGCGCAGGTGGAATCAGCAGTCGGTGTAGTGCGTAATATAGAACGTTCTGCTGATGGTAAATATGTAGCGGTTTCGGCTAAGGGTAGTTTCTACTCGACTTGGGAACCGGGACAAGATGCTTGGGTTCCCCATAACCGCAACAGTTCTCGGCGAGTAGAAAACATGGGCTTTGGTGACAATGGGCAATTGTGGTTGCTAGCTAGAGGAGGTCAAATTCAGTTTAGCGACCCCACTAAACCTGAAGAATGGCAAAAGGCAAAATATCCAGAGTTATCCACCAGTTGGGGTTTACTGGATTTGGCATATCGTACACCTGATGAAATTTGGATCGGTGGCGGTAGCGGTAATTTGCTACGGAGTGGTGACGGTGGCCAAACCTGGGAAAAAGACCGTGAGGTAGAAGAAGTTGCTGCTAATTTGTACAAGATTGTGTTCTTAGAGCCAGAACGGGGATTTATAATTGGCGATCGCGGTGTTTTGCTCAAATATCTCCCAAACCCTGAAGCAGCTTAATGAGGACTGGGGATTGGGTATTAGGTATTAGGTATTGGAGAT
>NZ_NOLI01000226.1:0-7120 GCF_002245975.1 Nostoc sp. 'Peltigera membranacea cyanobiont' 213
TGGAAAAAGTACCTTAAATCGGCTTGAGCATTGTCCAGAAAATGTATCATCAAGAGCAGATAGTAGATATCACCGTATTGAACATGATGCATCAGCGATAGAAACATTACTAGTTGAGCTATTTATAGAATCGGATCGAAAGCCACCACGACAGATAATTTTAGATTTAGATGTTACCGATAATTTAGTTCATGGGAATCAAGAAGAAACGTTTTTACTTGAAGTTACCATACTCTGGAGGTATTTTGATAATGTATCAATTAAGTTATCTAAAATTTGACTAACCCAAGTGTTTTTTTCTCACTTGTGAGAAATCCGGGTTGGGACATTGCTTATCAATGGCAGTGGAGATTGGGACGTTTGTATCGGCAACTCAAACAAAATCAAAAAACTGATAAAGCATACACATCTGCTCTTAACAGCCTTGACCAAGTTAGAGGTAATATTCTAGCGATGAATCCTGATATCCAGTTTGATTTTAAAGAAAAAGTTGAACCTGTATATCACGAATACATGGAGTTCCTATTCTCTCAAGAAGATAATTCACAACGAGCAGTTGCAATTCAAGACAAGCTGAGAATTGCGGAAATAGAGAACTTTCTTCAATGTGGAAGATTAGCTACATTTTCTCCTCCGGCTAATAGCCAAGACTTTTCTAGTTTTCCACCAGTTATCTTTTTTATAAAATTAGAGAACCAAATTCAAGTAGTTGTTCAAACTTCAAAACATTTTTATAGACACAAAATAGATAACAAATTAGCTCGTGATTCTATCGATAATTTTATCAGGGTAATTCACAATCAACAATTCGTTAAAGTTCAAAGTTACGATTATATTACTTATGCTCATAATCTTTATAAATTGTTAATCGTCCCCATCAAACAGTATTTACCAAAATCAGGAAATTTAGTCTTTATTCTCGACAGCTATTTTCAAAGTATCCCTTTTGATATGCTGTATGATGGCAACAAGTATCTCACCGAATCATACGCTATTTCAAACGCATCCAGTTTCCAACAATTACAAGCTAAATTTGAAAAAGAAAAGCAAATAAAGGTTTTATTTGCTGGCATCTCGGAAGCTGTCATTCTTTCCGAAAAAACTTTAGTCACGGAAAGTTTTCAACCTCTTCCTCAAGTCAATCAGGAAATTAAGAATATTAAAAAAAATATTAATTCTGTGTCAGTATTACTCAATGATGAATTTACTAATCACAACTTTCGAGAGAAATTTGAAACCGATTCATTTCCTATAGTTCACCTGAGTACCCATGCTCAGTTTAGTTCAGATCCTGACAACACTTTTCTGTTGACTTGGAAAGAACTTCTTAAAGTCCAACAATTAAAATCTTTGTTAAAAAATAAGCAATCTCCTATTGATTTACTTGTTTTAAGTGCTTGTGAGACTGCTAAAGGAGATCGACGTTCAGCTTTGGGAATTGCTGGCATTACTGCACAAGCTGGAGCGCGGAGTACCTTAGCCACACTTTGGTTGGTAGATGCCGAATCTACCGCCCAACTCATTGGTGAATTCTACAAGGGTTTAAAAAATGGTCTAACTAAAGCACAGGCATTAAGGCAATCACAGTTAAGCCTAATATCCAGCAATAACTACTCCCACCCATACTATTGGGCGGCTTTTATTCTTGTTGCTAGCAGCTGACTTTGAGCAACAGCTGCAATTTTTGCTCCAGTTTCTGCCTTGGCTAATTCGTCGGGATTGTTAACTTTTTGGGCTAATGCGATCGCACTCTTATATGCACTACTGGCAGCAGAGAGTGCATCTCCTTGTAGGTAGCGTTCGCCTAACAATCGGTAAATAGCTGGGTTTTGGGAACTTACTTTAGTTCGTGCAGATAACACCGCAATCGATTCATCTATCAACCCTTGTGCATTGTATACAGCATCTATATCGATCGCCAATTCATCTAGGGACTCTTGGAGAGTTTGAAGATGCTTTATTGTTGTCGCTACCTGCTGCGATCTGTCTTCTGACACTAACACCAAGAGACTCTGACTTGCAATGAACTTCTCTCCTCGCTTGGCAATTATGTTTACGTCATAAACATTTCCCGCCTGCAATGCTGGCTGGTCTTTCGGGTATGGTAGTTGCGTATTTTGAACTGACAACGACCAACTTACTCCTATGCCCTCTACTTGCACTATATAGCTACTAACTCCTGGTGTTGTAGCCCAGGATAGGACAGGACGGGGATTAATACTCGTAACTCCATAAGGGGTAATTAATTTCGGCGCATCTGGATCGTCATTTGGGCTTTTAATATTGATGCAATTGTGTTCATTTTGTAAACTACAACCACTTCTTTCTCTCGTAGAAAGGGGTAAACATTGAGCGCCAATAGTGCCAGCAGAAACTTGTAAAATACTTCCCCTTAGATAGCAAAAAACTTCAACTTTACCCCCCGATTCTGGATTTATTTGAGCTGACTTGCAAACTTTGCTCAAGCTTGGCCAATGGCGATCGCCTTTGATGATTTTGGCAATTGGCTCACATCTGCCAGATTGTAAATTTTGCGTTGTTATCGGTCGATTTTGTCCTGATGCGCCCAAATTTGAAAATAATAATATTGACGCAATTGCTGCTACTTGAAATTGGATACACTTTTTTGTTCTATTTACTGATTTTAGTACAGTCCGCATCACATTTATCAGATATTCTCTAATCAGATAATTTAAGCAAAATTAAAGATTTTAGTCAATTTTATTTAAAAATCCTCTGTAATATTTCCTGCCTCCATCTTTGCACTTCTGGCAGAGATGAATTTACACTATTTTCCATTAAGCAAATCTCCCAGTACGCTTGTGCATATTTTAAATCACCTAATGCTTCTTGTGTCTGTGCTAACAAGCAATAAGCATCTACTCTTTGAGGATCTAATTTAACCGATTTTTCTAAGTATTCTTTTGCCTCTGCATAACGCTGCTGTTTTAATCTTGCCCAGCCTAAATTTTTGTACAACCCAGCTTGCCATTGAGGATAAGAAGTGCGTTTTAATCCTTCAATTGCAATTGTTGCAGCTTCTGAATATTTTTCTTGTCTGTTTTTCAAGCGTGATAAATTACTGACAGCATTCATTGCTTGGTTGCCGCTGTACTGAATTGCTAATTTGTATTGCTGCTCTGCTAGATCGTATTTATCTTGTTCATCGTAAAAATTTCCCAAATTATAGTGTACTTCCCAACCTAATGGTTGTAAACTTAAAGCTTTTTCATAGTTTTCGCCTGCACATTTGAAGTCTTGTATCTGCTGACAAGCTACTGCTAAATTATTATATGTTTTCTCATCTTTAGGATTGTATTGTGCTGCTAATTTATAATACTTCTTAGCTATTTTTGGCTCATTCTGTCGCGCAGCTTTGTAAAAATAGTAACTAGATAAAGCTAAATAAGTTCCTTGACAAATAGTAAAAAGTATTACTATAAGTAATCCGGTTCCTAACCATTTAAATAGACTAGATTGAAAAGCTCGGTTTAGCTTCAACTTAAACGGTAATTCCTCCAAACGCTGTAAAATGACTTGTGTAGATGGTGGACGTTTCCCTGGAGCCGGAGACATTAATTCATCCAACAAATCAGCAAAGGGTTTTTCAATCTCTCGTGCTTTATTTCTCCAAACAAGTCTTGTTGTTTTTGGGTCTGTTGGCAGATTAATTACATGAGTTCCAGTTACTAAATATGCTAATGTTCGCCCTAAAGCATAGAAATCTGATTGCGGTAAAGCTTGCCCGTTAATTTGTTCTAGGGGAGTAAAGCCAGGCGTTACAAGTGCTGTAATTTCATGATGACCAAGCCCCATATCATTCCCCCCACTTCCGCTAACTTTCGTTAGATAAGTACCAGTTACTTGTCGGACTGCACCAAAATCAATTAAACCCAACTGACCATCAGGTTGAAGAATAATATTAGAAGGTTTAATATCTCTATGAAAAAAACCACTCCGGTGTACTTTATCGAGAATTTTTACTAGTTGTATAAGCCAATCCAGAGCTAAGGCTTGAGAGATTTTTCCATTACCTTTTGCCCATTCTTCTAAGTCCTGTCCCTCAAATTTCTGCATAACTAAGCAATGCAGTGTCCTGTAACTTTTTTCAGGAATAACAGTCAATAAATCGTCTATAACTCTAGGAATCCCTGGATGGTCGAACAATTGAAGCGTCAGCGTTTCTCGTTCTAATAACTCGATTTCTTTAGATTCCTGCGATTTCAAAACCTTCATCACCTTGTGGATGCCTTTATCATCCACTACTTCAAAAATTTCTGTATTGTAACGAAAGTCTAAAGGGCGTAATGGCTTAATTAACCTAAACCGCTGCTCAATCAGCAGTTCCGTTCCGCAATAAAGGCATCTTTCACTATCATCAGGGTTTTGCCTCTGTTTACACTTAGGATTGATACAATAAATCACCTTTGTAAGTTATATATAGATTAAGCTGCTGATTTAGAATTTTTCAATCCATAACGATATCCTTTAGAAGTATATATAGAAATGTACTTTCTTACTTGAGGTTGTAAAGTCAAAAATATTTCTTTCTCAGCACTTACTTTTCGTTCAATTAAAGAACGTTCATCCAAGGACTCCAGAGCTTCGATTATTTCCGTAGTCGTTATTAGATATTCATTTGGTTTCTGTCTTAAGTAATTCAGCAATTGATTAAAGGAAATTGAATCAACTGGTAAGATAGTTAGCTTTTCTGACAAATAAGTTAAAATTTCCTTTTCTAAATCAGTCAAGCGTCCATTTCCTTTAAACATCCTGTCCAAATTATCTTGAAATATATCTGTAATTAACGTCGTTTTATATTTCAAAAATTCTTTAACACTTCCACCAAAAAAATTCTTAATTCTCTGAGAAACCATTTCTAGAGATAAAGGATTTCCACGATAAATTTCAACTAAATCTCCCCATTCATCCTCGTCAGATAAACCTTTATTTTTGAGAATTAATAACGCTTCTTTTCCCACTAATCCTTCAACCTTCATACTTCTAGCTGGCTGACCCTTGTGTTCTAAGCGATTAATATCAATAAATGGTTCACGACTAGTTAATACTACACAGCTTTGATGTTGTTTCTCTATTATGCTTCTAAAAAATCCTTCATAATCTGCATATTTATCACCATAAGGGCTGGAATCAGTATTCCTATCCCCCTGTAATAAAGCTTCTGTTGAATCTAAAACCACCAAGTAGCGACGTAATTCGAGTTGTTTAAAAAACATTAAAGCCCTATCTTGAGTGGATTCGGGCAAGTCTAGCTTCTGATTTTCTAAATCAGCCAGAAGCTTAAGGAGATCGGCAAGCAACTCTGGAAGTAACGGACTATAGGAAACTGACTTCCAAATAAAACTATCAAATTCAATCGACGCCACACGCATAACTTCAATCAATTTAGCGATTAAAGCGCTTTTGCCGATTCCTGGCTGGCCTATAAGTGCTACACAACGTTCCTGAGTTACCAATTCTTTTAACATGGCCATCTCAGGCGTCCGACCGTAAAACTTAGATACGTCAGGCAAATGTCCCCCAATAACGGCTAGACCAGTAGATGCTTCATCTGAGATGGCTGACCTAAGATCAAGCATTTGTTCTTCTAAAATGCGACGCAGTCGTTTCTTTGTAACTTTTTCTCCGTTACCGAGTATCCCTGTTAACAACACCCACAACTTAGGTGCTACACGACGCTGCAAAAAATCAAAGTTACAAGGTACGTTCTCCGCTATCTCTTTATAATCTAAATCGAGCCAAGCAGCCTCAATTACAATTTTTTCTGCCTTCTCTAGCCACCTGCCTTCTTTTGCAAACACTAAGTCATCTATCACTTTGATAACTTGTTTAACATCCACCTTTTTACAAACTCCTTTACGTGTTGCTTAAAGATCAGCATTTATGGTGCTACAGGCAATTTCAACTCTAGCAAAAAGTTGAGACTTTTTGCTATATGCCATGTTAGATACATATTTTATTAAATTTGGTAAGACAAGTTGAACTTGAAAAAACCGCATAGTCCTACAATCCTGGAGTAAAGTCAGTAGTCTCAAACGTGTCAGTCGCCAGGGCAAACGTATCTAAATTAATCTTGTCCACGACCAAGATTAAGAATCAGTATTTCTCACTTGCTTCAGTTTGCATAACTCAAAACTATCGCCTAAAACTTTAGCAATAAGCTTAGATTATTGAGATTAGTTTAGCCTCTGTCGAGAATATACTGCTCTTCTTAACATGAGGCGTCCGCACTGGGCCAGTCGTATCTTACATTTTGCTGATATACTAACGAAAATATTTGGTTGTTCAGCGACTTTTCATCCAAAATTAACCATAAAATCAAAACTTAATGAGATCACAAACAAGTAAAAGTTCTGTATGATCAGGTTTATACCTAGTTAAAGAGGAAGAGGCAAGTGAATCCACGTCAATACCAAAATTTAAAGGACAAAGCGCCACTAAGGAGTAGCACTTTGCCCTAAAGTCAAACAGTTTCATATTTTCAGAGCAGGGGTTGATCTCGAAGGAACAAAATAAGTGATGGTTAAAGTTTGGTCGCTTGAATTACCACTAAAAATGTCCTACTGAGTTTAATCCGCGCTGCTTCCCCCATTATACATGGGTTTTCACCAGAACGGCTATTTTTTGGTGGCATATTTTTGGCTGTTTAAATTCTTCAAGGTGAAATGTTAAATTTAATTAATAAACATTCAGAATTTTGTAGCTAAAAGAAGTAGCAGCGCGAATAATAGTTACCAGTTATCAGTCAGAGTCTTTGATAACTGATAACTGATGCAATCCCCTCTGAAGCTTGTCAACCAAGTTATCAGGGAAAAATATCGTGAAAAATGACTTATGCCCAATACATGTTGGTGTCCGGGTTAAGGTAACATCAAAATTTGTTTCAAACACCTCTCCTAGTGATAATGACCAAGCCCCTCTGGGGCGGGGTTTAGGATGTAGGGTGTGGGGTGTAGTAGAAGAGATAGCCCCTACAACCCGATTGTCACTTGCCCGGTTTTTTAGGACGATTGCAAAGGTCTGGGTTTCAAGCCACGTTCAATGCTGTATCCCCTACCCCCCACACCCTACATCCTAAACCCCGCCCCAGAGGGGCTTG
>NZ_NOLI01000227.1:0-7074 GCF_002245975.1 Nostoc sp. 'Peltigera membranacea cyanobiont' 213
AAACAACAGTATTGCTAGTACCAAAATCAATTATTACTGTAGTCATTGGTCATTTGTCATTTGTCATTGGGCAAGAAGGTAATATGCAATAACATTTCTTAAATTTTTAATTTTTAATTTTTAATTGTTTGTCCCCCTCCCGGTAAGGTGCGACTAACTTTCGCAGGGACAAGAATTTTTCCTTGATGTTGATAGCCAACAAATCGAATATAAACTAACTCATCTTCAGCAATATCAGCAGTGTCTGGTTGATGAATCTGCGGATTGTAAGGTACTTTTTCCCAAGGTTTGCCTATCTGTTCGTAACCCCATTTGCCCAGTAGGTTATCTAAAGCGGTAAACATCGAAAGCAGATTTTTCGCAGGTAATTCTGGTTTAACCTGCACCATCTGATGGATGCTGGGATAGTTTGTCAGTAATGTCTGCAATTGCTCAAATGTTGCAGAGCGAAATTCCTCTGATAGTTCAACTCGTTGCTGCTGCAATTCTTCATGTAGTCGCAAGCCTTCCTGATGTAGCGCTGCTTTTTCAGCAAGTAACTGTTCTATTTTTTGCTGTTCTTCTAAGTAATTTTTGCGTGTTGCCTTTAATTCATTTTCTAGTAACTCAATTTGCGTAGATGCTAATCGGCTTGTCGCTAGACATCGCGCCAATTGTAACTTGTTAGTTTCCAAGTCTGCTTGGCGAGCGATCGCATCACTAATTGCTGGAATAATCAACAACAGAGTGGAAATCCCTATTGCCATTGTCAAAAGGCTTAAAAGAGAAAACATTCCTATCTGCATCCCTCTTAGATTTGTTTGAGAGACTGATTTTGTTCCACTGTCTCGCCCTCACCGCCTTCGTAATATTCAGGCAATAATTCTTGATTTTCAACTTCTCCTAGAGCCTTTTCAATTCCCGATGTTGTACTTGTGCAACTCGAACCAGAGGCATTGATTACTGTCTCAGTAATTTTCCCATCTTTACCAATGCGATACTCAATTTTTTGATACTCAGCCATAAGTAGATTTTTTGATTTTTTAGGGTTTTAAAAGTGACACCATAATCATCATGTTGTACCAAATTCTAGCCAACGGCAATTAATACTGGCACTAGTACAAATAAATACGTCAGAGCTTTTGCCAATACATTAAAACAAATGTACTAATTTAGGTCAATAAGATTTAACATAATTTAGGCACTATCAGGAAACAAACCGAGCCAAGGGCGGACATTCATAGTTGGACGGCTAGTTACATGCTCAATGGAGCGATCGCATTTTCTCAATCTAGGGGAATGATAGACAGTAGTGCAAGCTGAAACCATCATGTCACAGAATCCCAACCAGCCAAGACCTTTTGATGTTGTTTTAGGTAGCCAAATACCTACCCCAAGCGATGCAGTAGTTTTAGGAGGACTGCCAGGAGTCAAACAACGGTTAGCCAGTACTATCCCACAAAATCGGATTGCAGCGTTAAAAGAAGCCCTCCAACACGGGGATGCAGGCTTAGATTTAGTCATCCAAGCTTTGCAAAATGAAGTCACACAAGTTAGGTGGGCTGCTTACTCGCTGTTAGGGCAAAGAAAAGAATCTCGGATAAAACAGGTGTTACGCGAGTACAATCCTTGGCAAAAGCTCACATGTCTGCGTACCTTGGAAGGGCATTCATACTGTGTTAGCTGTGTTATCTTCAGCCCAGATGGTCAAACTCTTTTCACTGGCAGTTGGGACAAAACAATTAAAGTATGGGAGTTAGCAACAGGGAGGGAAATCTGCACACTAGATACACAAATAGGCGTTAATTCTCTAGCTATCAGCCCAGATAGTCAAACTCTCTTTAGTGGACTGGGAAACACTGTTATTAAGGTTTGGGATTGGCAAACTAGGAGGGAAATCAGCACTTTAGGCGAACCCAGGGGCAGTGCAATGGGTATTCACGGACTAGCTGTTAGCCGGGATGGGCAAATTCTTTTTAGCGGTGACTGGGGTTTGTTGAAAGCATGGGATTGGCAAATGGGTAAAGAACTCTACAATTTGCGTGCCCATTCGATCCAGATTTATTGTCTTGCAATTAGCTTGGACGGACAAACTTTGGTTTGTGCTAGTCGGGATGAAACTATCACAGTATGGGATTTGCCCACAGCAAAGCAAATCTATCGTTTTAAAGGATATTCAAAAGCGGTTACTTCCGTTGCCCTCACTGGCGATAAAAAAACTCTTGTCAGTGGTAGCTGGGACGGTTCTATTAAAGTGTGGAATTTGCAAACGGGAAAAGAAATTTACACTCTTATTGGGGATAAAACACAAATTAATTGTGTAGCCATTAGCCCAGACGGACAAACTTTCTTTGGCGGCGGTGGGGAAAATGCAATCAAAGTATGGGATTTGCAAACTGGACAGCAGATGAACACCCTAACAGGGCATAAAAACCATATTAATTCTCTTGCCATTAGCTCAGATGGACAGACTCTGGTTAGTTGCAGTTGGGACAAAACTATAAAAGTGTGGGGACTGGCTTAAAGGCAATATAAATATAGCGGCATAGTCAATAATTCTGCTAAACCTTTTCTTAAGCAGGGATGGACAAGGTTACACTTCTACATCTTAAATCTCTCGTCCACCTAAATTTGGTCATATTGGCAGTGGTTGCGATCGCAGAGCTAATTCCTGGAACAATCAAAAGTAACACCAAAAAGCCCAGAAGCCTTTCCATAGAAAATATTCTCATTCCTTGATGGTCTACGTTGCTAGTATTTTTGCTTGTGAGGTTGATGTATGCGTATTCCGCATTTTATTTGGGAATTCTAATAAAGAATCAAAAGGTAAAACACTATGACAAACAACCAAAATCAACCCAGAGATTATGATGCAGTGTTGGGAGGACAATCTCCGCTTCCTGTGGATGGAGTTGTTTTAGGAGGAATTGAGGGGGTTAAACGTTCTTTATCAAATCCTGTCATTGAAGTGCGAATTGCTGCACTTAGCGAAGCGTTGAAATATGGTGATGCAGGGTTGGATATATTAATTCAAGCGTTGCAAGATAAATCAAGATTGGTGCAGCGTTTTGCTTATCGACTATTGAAGCAACAAGTAGAACCGCAAGTTATACAAGCTTTGCAAACATATAAACCTTGGAACTTGGAAGAGAGATTTAACCAGTATCAAGGTTATCAAGGTTGTTATGTTCCTCAATTTGCTAATCGCCAAGTCGTAGAGTTCGATGCAAATGTAGGTATTGTTGAACCTGTTAATAATGCTTATGCTCTGAGGTTTGATTATAAGAATCATGAGAATTTACCCAGTAAACTTAGTAGACTTATGCAAGAACCCAATGCCGACAAATTAGAAGCTTTAGTGTTTGGTTTGTGGAGCGAAGGAAGCCAAACAGATTCAAGTAGTATTGTCCAAGCTTTAGTTGATGCTAAACAACGTTTAACTAATCTCAAAGCTATTTTTATTGGCGATCTTACTTCTGAAGATGCCGAAATATCTTGGATTCAGCAAAGCGATATAAGTCCCATTTTACAAGCTTATCCCCAACTCGAAATTTTGCAAGTTCGTGGAGGGGATGGTTTACAATTTAGTCCGCCGATACGACATAATTACCTCAAAGCGTTGATTGTTGAAACTGGGGGGTTAAGTCGGGATACTGTTAGACAAATTTGTAATATGAATCTACCAGCCTTGGAACATTTAGAATTATGGTTTGGTAGTGAAGATTACGGCGGAAACTGTTGGGTTGAAGATTTAAATCCAATTATTTTTGCAGAAAAATTTCCCCAGTTAAATTATTTAGGATTACGCAATAGCCAATTTACCGACGAACTAATTAATCCTATAGCAGGTTCTCCAATTCTTGATTATATCAGCATACTTGACATTTCAATGGGAACGCTGACTGATGCTGGTGCGGAAGAATTGCTGAATTGTTCGGCGATAAATAATCTTGATATTCTCAACGTCTCAGAAAACTTCTTATCTCAGGAAATGATTGAGAAATTCTCTGATTTGGATGTGCGTGTTTTGGCAAATAATCAGAAAGAAGAAAATGAAGATAGCTACATTGATGGTCGCTATTGTTCTGTTTCTGAGTGAAATTTACAGTAATGGGCGACTAGAAGTCGCGGCTACACAGACAAAACCCGCCTACGCGGGTTAAAAAACTTTCTCTTAATTAGTTCAATTTTAACTATGAATAATAATTCTCATCAACCCGGAGAATTTGACGCAGTACTTGGTGGAGAACAGCAAAATCAAAACTATGCTGTAGTTTTGGGAGGACTTGAAGGAGTTAAAAATCGTCTAAATAGCGAAGATGATGAAGTTAGGATTGTAGCGCTTGAAGATGCACTTAAATATGGAGATGCAGGTTTAAATTTGGTGATTGATGCCTTGCAAGATTATTCGTATAAGATTCACCAAATTGCAGTTGAACTATTGCAAGAAACAGAAGGGAAAGGTAAACAAGCACTTTTAGGCTGTGAATCTTGGTTATTTTTTACAACTTTAAAAGATTGGACATCGGAAAATTTTAATCCGAAAGCTGGTATCACTAATCCATCTGAAACAGCCTATATAGTAAAACTTGAGCAATTAAAGTTACTATTGCAAGACCCGCAAGTTAGTCAGATTGAAGCTTTAATTTGTCATTTATCTGGGTACGACTGTTATTACGAAGTTAGCCAAGATTTTTATAGTTATGTTGATATTCTCTTTGAAGCGCGTCAGCGATTAACTAGTCTTAAAGCTATGTTTATAGGTGATTGTCGAGATAATTACTACAAAAAATCTTATATAGGGGTGGGGGATATAACTTTAATATTAGAAGCTTGTCCCAATCTAGAAGTGCTACATATTCGTGCTTGCTGCAACGAACTGGAATATGAAAAACTACAACATAACAATTTAAAAACTTTAATTGTTGAGACAGCAAATATTAGTGATGTAGCTATTTATCGCCTTTGCTCACTGAATTTACCAGCGTTAGAATATTTTGAATTATGGATAGGCAGACCTTCTGAAAATAGCTCTGATAATACTATTGATAATCTCAGACCAATACTTTTTAGTGAATCATTCCCGAACTTATGCTATTTAGCTTTACATAGCGATTATGCTGATGCAATAGCCGATGCGATCGCCCAATCTTCTTTCATGGCTGAATCTCCCATTATTGCAACTCTTGAAGTACTTGATTTATCAATGGGAAACTTGACTGACACAGGTTTGAACGCTTTAATTGAATCTCAAGCAATTATTAATTTAAATACCCTCAATATCGCTCACAATTATGTATCTGAAGAATTTATTCAGGAGATTAAACAATCATCGCTAATTGATTGTTTATTGATTGCTCATTCTCAAGAAAAAATATATGACGGGTGTAATGCTTCTCGCTACTCTGCGTTATATGAATGAAAAACTTTGCAAATATTTACCCATAAATTAGGATTACCCAAAATGAACAATAATCCAAATCAACCGAGAGAATTTGATGCAGTACTTGGTGGAGAAGCACCACCTCCTGTTAGTGGTGTGGTTTTAGGAGGGATTGAAGGGGTAAAAAGTCGCTTAAAAAGTTCGGTTGTTGAAGTGAAGGTTGCAGCACTTTCTGAGGCTCTTAATTATGGGGATATTGGTTTAGATTTAGTGATTAATACTTTAACGAATTCTTCCGAGCAAGTGCAGCGTTTTGCTGCAAAATTATTAAAACAAAGGGGAGGAGGCAAAGGTAAGCAAGCGTTACTAAATTCTAATCCCTATCTTGCTTTTACCATGATGACCGACTGGTTAGTTAAATAATTTAATTCAGAAGTAAATATTACAAATCCTGAAATTACAGCTTATTCTTTAAATTTACAACTAGATTGGCCGCCTTTGTATGCCAAAGTTAGATCAATAGTAAAATCTGGATCTGCACCGTCTTTCAGGGCAGAAATACAACGTCTTGATAGAGAACAAACAACCAAAAAATTTCAAGCATTTCTTCATAATCCCTATATCCATGATATCCAGGCTTTACACTGTCACTATCCTAGTCACTGTTTTATAGACATTTTTATTGAAGCAAAGAACCAACTGAGCAACCTTAAGGCATTATTTTGGGGAGATCCTCAAGATGACCCTTACAAAGACACCTCCAGAGATAAATTGACCAGGAATATGAGTCTTGTTCTAGAAGCTTATCCCAACTTGGAGATTCTTCATATACGTGGTGACGCTAAAGGAGATTATTACGATCCTTTAGGTTCATGCTTATCATTTACTTTAGCGGAACATCATTATCTTAAAACGTTAATTATTGAAACTAATTTTTTACCGGAATCAACAGTTAATGAAATTGTTAATCTGAATTTGCCAAATCTAGAATATCTGGAATTGTGGATAGGGAACGCAGGATTGGATGCAGTTAGCTTAATCCCAAAAATCTCTGAGCAGTTTCCAAAACTTCAGTATTTGGGCATACGCAGTTGTGAAGATGCTGATGAAGTAGCCAAAGCATTAGTGAGTTCTCCTTTAATAGAACGCCTGAAAATTCTCGACCTTTCGATGGGAGAAATGACAAATCAAGGAGTGGAATATCTTTTAAATTGTCCCGCAGTAAACCAACTCCACACCCTTAATCTTTCTATGAACTACATTTCAAATACCGAAGTCTTAAACCAACTTACGTGCCACGTAATTGCAGAACCTCAATATGGTGAATATGGCGATCGCTATTCTGCCCTCCACGAATAAATAATACATTAGATAATGCTAAACTTCATCCTCATCGCCAACCCCCAAAACCGCCGTGTCGGTTTCCTCCAAGAAGCGATCGCCCATTTCAACTTACCACCAGCTACCGTAGTAGATTACGCCGACTTAATAGCAGGGAAACAAACCCTCGAACAATTCAATACACCAAACACTATTATCCGCTTTGACTCTCCAGAAAAAAACTTTGATGTCGATAAAGCCATCATTGCAGAAGGGAGTAGGGAAATTTTTTCTACTTCCAGTCATCAACATATCAGTGCAGAAGCCGCGACAAAATTAGAATTTGACAAAGGACTGATCCTCTATCCGCGACAGTGGTATTTAGGCTGGCG
>NZ_NOLI01000228.1:0-6936 GCF_002245975.1 Nostoc sp. 'Peltigera membranacea cyanobiont' 213
CCCTGCTCCCTCTTCCCCCCTCCTTCATTACCTTGTCTCAGATAGATATTCCTAGCCAATTTGATGTCTTAGTAGTCGGCGCTGGTGCTGCTGGACTATACACGGCGCTGTGTCTACCAGAGTCTTTGCGAGTCGGTTTGATTACCAAAGAAACTGTTGCTTTGTCTGCCAGTGATTGGGCGCAAGGTGGTATTGCCGCAGCCGTTTCCCCAGAAGATTCTCCTAAGCTACACATTGAAGATACGATCCTGGCAGGTGCAGGTTTGTGCGATCGCAATGCTGTAGAATTTCTCGCCCAACTTGCCCCTAACTGCATTCAATCCCTAGTTAACTTGGGGGTTGCTTTTGACCGTCATGGCCAAGCCTTGGCTTTAACTTTAGAAGCCGCCCATTCTCGCAACCGCGTTCTCCATGCTGCGGATACCACAGGGAGGGAAGTTACCACCACCCTCACCACCCAAGTATTACGTCGCCCGAATATCCAAGTCATTCAGCAAGCTTTAGCTTTAAGTTTGTGGATTGAACCTGAAACCGATCGCTGTCAGGGAATAAGCCTGTTTTATGAAGGTAAAATCACATGGGTAAGGGCTAGTGCTGTGATATTGGCAACTGGTGGCGGCGGTCAGGTATTTGCCCAAACCACTAACCCGGCGGTGAGTACGGGTGATGGAGTGGCGATCGCATATCGGGCTGGGGTCATCCTCCGCGATTTGGAATTTGTCCAATTTCATCCCACAGCCTTGACTAAACCTGGTGCCGATCGCTTTCTGATTAGCGAAGCTGTCCGCGGCGAGGGCGCACACCTTGTTGATAACGAAGGGCGGCGTTTTGCTTTTGACTACCATCCTGCGGGTGAACTCGCACCCAGAGATGTAGTCAGTAGAGCAATTTTTAGCCATTTACAACGTACCGCAGTTGATTTGGCGACTGCCCATGTGTGGTTGGATATGCGCCCGATCCCTGCGGACAAGATTCGTCACCGCTTTCCCAACATCATCAAAGTCTGTCAGCATTGGGGAGTTGATGTTTTCCACGAACCAATTCCTGTAGCGCCTGCTGCTCATTACTGGATGGGTGGGATTGTCGCGGATCTAATGAATCGCACAAATATTAAAAGTTTGTATGCAGTGGGTGAAACTGCTAGTACTGGAGTACATGGGGCAAATCGTCTTGCCAGTAATTCTCTGCTGGAGTGTATTGTGTTCGGGGCCCAAATGAGCCAAATTGAGCTAGAAAATATTGGGTTGCCCTCAGAAATACCAGTGTTACCATCACGTAAATTTAGTGTTGATGCTAGCGAGGGAAACATCCAGCAAGCACAGCTAGAAGCACTCAGAGAGAAGTTACCGCGTCTGGTGTGGGAAAATGCTGGTATTTGTCGGGAGCAATCAAAGTTGGAAACTGCGATCGCCACTGTCGAATCTTGGCAGGAAGATTTTGCTGCCTTGCCTTTAAGTCAATTCTTGGTTGCTTTACGTCCAGCAGAACCAGCGAATTTTGACCTACCAGATGTTGAACGGCAATTACGACTTTGGGCAGAAACCCGCAATTTATTAGATGTGGCTAATTTAATTCTCAAAAGTGCTGCTTTTAGAACCGAAAGCCGAGGTGGACACTACCGTTTAGACTATTCGCAACCAGACCCAAATTGGCAAGTTCATACCCTTGTACAAACACATCATTGGTGGAAATCTTCACTATTATCTTGAATAAATTACCCTTGGCATTTTCCAAGGCAAGAGACTCACTTAAAGACTATAGATGCCCTCCCAAGAGCGATGGCATATCTCCAAGCAAAAGATGTGGTGTCTAAGACACGATCTACACGAACGCGCTACTTTACCACAATCTAAAATTTAAAATCAAAAATGGTCATCAGCGAGTGCCGCTACCATGCTGACTGTCAGGGCCACCATAATTTGGTGGGATATATGTGTCTTTTAAATTTTGAGAACTGACTTGATGGGTGATTGAAGTATTGTTGCTAGTAGCACCACCAGTATTAGCACTTGCAGTACTAGATATACCCGTGTAAGCGGCAATTTTTGGTATTAGCATGTAAGCGCTTATACATAGTATCATGATTTTTGTGATTCGGAAGTTAGTTTTCATAGACTCAGTAATTTTACTAGTTTTTACTTTTAAAGGTGATTTTATTTTTTAACGTGTATTTACTTATATTGATGAGAAAAGTATTTTAACTTTATTAAATTATTGCTAGTGGTTTACAACTAATCGTGGTATTCACTTGGACACAAATTTTAATTTGCTGGTATTAAATAATTCCTATACTTAAGAAATATTCTTAATGAACCGTTTTTACATCAGTCTAAAGTTAGATATGTTGATGAATCACTGTAAGCTTTTTATCTACTTCACTATTTATTAATAATATCTTAATGCTTTTAAGTATAAACACTATGCCTGCTGAATAGCGAGTTGGTCAAATCTAAAATAATACTTAATCTCTTGTATAGTTAAGTTTTTATCAAAGTCAAGAGATATAAAGACAGAATAATATAATTGTTATATTGCAAGGGTTTAAAAAAGTATAGGAATACAAAAGACCGTAATAGCACTATTAAGTATAAGTATGATTTTGATGGTAAAAATAATTATGCAAAGATGTTTGTTTCCTAATTACTTCTAGGAACTAATTTCTTGCTTACCTATATTATTAGTTTTGGTTATCAGGTCAAAAAGCCTTGCTAACTCTATATCTTGACTAAAAAACCATCTCTAGACATATACACAATGCTTTTTCAAGGCCGTACCTTGCATGTGTTTAAAATCCAAATTCCGAATTATAAGGTAAAAATTTTTACTAAAAAAATAAAAATCTGGAGACTTGACCCTTGACTAATTAAGCAAACTCGTATCGATTTTTACCCAGATGCTTTGCCCGATACATTGCTGCATCTGCTTGCTTCATCAAAGTTTCACTGTCTTGACTGTTGTATGGGTAGACACTAATGCCAATACTGGCAGAGATTCGGATTGCATAGCCGTCCAAAACAATTGGCTTAGTAATACTGCTTAAGATTTTTTCGGCGACCTTAGCCGCTATTTGAACGTTAGGAATTGCCCGTAAAATTATAGTAAATTCATCGCCGCCCAAACGAGAAACTGTATCACTAGCGCGTAAAGAGTTGCTCAGTCTTTCAGCGATAGTCATTAGCAAGCGATCGCCCGTCTCGTGCCCCAGAGTATCATTGACTTGCTTAAAGCCATCTAGATCGATAAACAGCAGTCCCAGCAAGAGGTTATTGTGTTGCGCCCAATTTAACGACTCATAAAGTTGTTCGGCAAAAAATTTGCGATTGGATAAACCGGTCAAGGGGTCGTGATACGCCAAATAACGCAAGTGGTCTTCTTTGAGTTTTAATTCATTGTTAGATCGGAATAGTTCAGCAGCAGTCCGCTTAAGTTGTTCCTCCATAAGCTTGCGCTGAGTAATATCTCGGATAACCCCAACTAAAAAGAAATTGCCAGCTGAGTCTTTATGGAGCGATCGCTTAGTGGCAATTTGATGAGTCTGTCCATCTGCATTTGTAAATTCTTCTTCATGTTCCTGGGGTTTTTGAGTCCGAAATACAAGATTGTCCTGTTGTCGAAACACATCAGCCTCATGTTTAGGGAAAAAGTCATAGTCTGACTTTTCAATTAACAACTTATTCGGATAACCGATAAATCGACAATACGCCTCATTTAAAACAATCCACTGGTGTTGCTCATTTTTCACAAAAATTGGATCGGGAATCGTGTTAATGACGTGATACAAAAATTCTTTGGAACGTTTCCACTCTTCCTGCATGTGGGCAATATGACTGGTCATCCATATAGCTGAACTGCCAAAGCTAAAAAGTGAGGGAATGAGCGGTATCCACCAACCATACAAAAAAGCAAGGTATGCACTCAGGGTCAATACAAAACAAGAAACTAAGATACTGAGCAGACCTCTCGTTGCGTGTAGTATCCGCCATGTAGTCACGGCTCCTAGATAAGACCAGACAAAAATCCACAAATCTTCTACTAAGTCAGGCCAGACCTTGAGTAAGGGCCGTCCACCAAGAGCTGCTGAGATTAACTCACTAATAAAATAAGCTTGCAGTTGAATACCAGGTACAGGCTTTGCCGTACCCATTAGACTACTGGAATAGGGAATGAATACAAAATCTTGGAGACTGGGTGCGGTGGAGCCAATGAGTACGATCCGATCTTTGATTAAGTTTTCTTTAACTTTATCTGCCAGTACATCTCTCATCGATACCTGGCGAAAATTACACAATACTTTAGATGAACCTTGACATTTGGGTTTGGGAAAATTGGTCAAAAGTTGGTAGCCTCTGTCGTCGGCTCCCACATAAGCACCATCATTAGCCTCAAAACGAGTAAATGCTGCTTTACCTAATTGCAAATACTCAGGGTTGTTTTTTGCTTTGGTGGGGGTAATTCCCTTTGACTTTAAATACAATAAAGCCAACTTCAAAGCAAAACTTTCGTGTGGCTGATTATCAACGTACCAATACAATAAACTGCGACGTACTTTACCATCAAGATCGTACAGCAGGTTATTAAAGCCCACTTGATTCTGATTCAGTCCCTGTGGAGGCAAAACACTAATGTTTTTGTTTTTGTCATTTGTCAATAGCTCAATACCAATTAAGTTGGTCATTGACTGATAAACATTACGCAGTTCTTGGTTCCCTGGCTCTACTGGCAAATTTCTGTAGATATCTAAGCCAACGGCAAGGGGTTTGTGAACATTTAATTTTTGCAACAACTGGGCAATCTTCGTATCTGGAATCGGCCACGAACGTATTTCGTTTAAATAGGATTCATCAATCACTACAATCGTAATCCGCTCTTCTGGCGGTTCATTTGGACGTAAGCGAAAAAATTGATCCAAAGCTGCCAACTCCAAAGATTGCAATAATCCGATGGAGTGCAAAAGCAGAACGCAGACTGCTACGCTGACGGCAGTAATCAATTCTCTGTGTCCTCGACTAAGCGATTGTTTGAGTCTAAAGATTAACTTTACAAAACGCTTGTCTAGCTGCTGATTCATTCCCATTACCTAGTGGGGAGAAATATTCTCTATTTCCTATAGATATTAACTATCGGACTAACATAGCTCAAAGGAGAGATCGATAGAGTTTCTAAGAGTTTTTTCAACTCAGCAAGGTTCTCAAAGACATCTGGTATAAGATTCCGATTTGATTTCTGAAAACATCCTGAGACTGGAAAGCCCCTTTTATAAGGGTTTCATCTGAAATATTGTTCAAAAATCAGATATGAGTCCTATGCTTGTGAATGTATCGCCATATATTCAGGCTAATTATCTTACAAAACGGCAACTGGGACTTTTTTGGCTATCGGCACAAATTAAGTATAAATCTTGATTAATTTCCTTGAGCTTTAGAGGTTGTTTGAAAAGTCTTTGGCTGTGATTTTAGGCACTTGTTGATCCCCCCTAACCCCCCTTAAAAAAGGGGGAACCGGAATCAAAGTCCCCCTTAAAAAGGGGGATTTAGGGGGATCTAAAACTTTTGATACCAATAAGTGGACTTTTCAAACATCCTCTTAGGTGTTTGCGGATAAAAGCCACAAGAGAATTGGTAAGAGAATTGGTTATTGGGTATTGGACAACACCTATTATCTATTACCAAAAACAAAAAAGCCAACTGGAAACAGACTTTGCTGTATTCATGCAGTTGACTGTACTCAAGACTCTTGATCTGGGATGTGAGCTACATCTTATCGCTAGCTCAGTGTAGACCATAGCTGAGACTTCTTGAAGGTAAGTAACTACTTGAAATACTTGAAGTTCCGAGACCCTGTGTAACCAGAAACTTTTGCTAGTTCCTCTAAATTTTGGACTCCACTATAGCTTTTACCATTAACGATCCAAGTGGGGAAGCCTTCAATTTTTGCGGACTTACATAGTTCAGTTTGAGCATTGAGTCCTTCGGGAGCGCACTCTACCTTAACATCTTTGTTGATTATTTCCTCGGCTTCTTTACCAAAAAGCATCTTTTGTTCGTGGCAGTGAGGACACCAGTAAGCACTATATTCCTTCGCGCCTATTTTTGCTAGATGGCTTGCTAAGGCTATTTCTGCCTCACCAGAAGTAGTAGTAACTTCCCAACCGAAGGCTGGGTTAGGGTCTCCTTTGGAATTAAAGGTAATTTTAACGGGTTGTCCAGGAGTTCCAGGTGTAACATTTGATTGATTCACGCCAGCATAAACGCCTAAAGTGCCAATCAGCGTTACCATCCCCACAATTATGGCAGTAAATAAGATTTGTCCAATATCCTCCCAAGTGCGACCCATAATCGTTAGTACCAAAAGACTCACAGAGAACAAAGCTGAACCGATACAGTAAGGACAAATAGCTTTGATTTGAGATGCTAACACGTACATTAAGTAGCCGCTAAAGACGGACATAGCGATCGCACCCACTAGCAGCAACCACCACGTCAAATTTTCTAATTGTTTGCGGCTATTGTTTTCCCCTGAGTTAAATACCAAGGGAGCTAAAGCCAAGATCGCCATACTGATGTATGCCAACAACCCAAACAAAGCTAATGGCTGACCAAGAACTGTTGCCCAAGGACTAGAAAGCACATCATTACAGCCCTTAGCACCAGCCTCTGCTACACAAGCTGCACTGCCTCCTGTTAACTTTTCTATGGTGAGATAACCTGTGATCAAAGCACCACATCCAGCGATCGCGGCAATCAATGGACGTGACCATTTATGAATCCAAGGAGTAGAACGGCGGCGAATCATAAACTGTTATTGGTTAATGGGCATTGGGCATTGGGCATTGGGCATTGGGCATTGGGAATTGGGAATTGGGAATTGGAAATTGGGAATTGAGCATTAGGCATTGGGCATTGGGAACTTGTACTGAGCGTTGTCAAAGTATTGGGA
>NZ_NOLI01000229.1:0-6886 GCF_002245975.1 Nostoc sp. 'Peltigera membranacea cyanobiont' 213
ATTTTTTGAGGAGATTTTGAGCCATATATTATGTATGAAGAAATATCACCTCAAAACACCCAAAGTCAACACCCTAGGTGTGACCTAAACTCTAAAATTGTCAAACCGCTAAACTTTCAGCCATTTCAGTACATTTGGGTTCTTGTCATAGCGGTACGTCAAGCCGTCCCTAGTAATAATAAAATCTCCTTTGCTTGCCTTACTTCTGATAGTGCTAATGGAATAATTAGTTAATTCACTTATTTCCTTATGAGAAAGCTTTTCACTTGTGATTGTTTCTGTCAATATTTGTGATTGATTTTGCGACTCATTATAAGGCGTGCTTTGAATCTTTATTGTTTTTTGACTTCGATAATCCTGAACAGTCACAAGTTGCCAACTGGAATCTTGTGCAAGTTCCAAAACCCATTGATGATAATCAAACAGGCTTTCCCGATGCCCGACACTGATAAATGTTGTTTTCGTTGATTGTAGCTGTTGATATAAACTTCCTTCATTATTCAAATCCAAAGCACTCGTTGCTTCATCTAAGATAGTAAAGCTAGGACGGGTAACTAACAGTCGTGCAAAGGCAAGGCGTTGTTGTTCTCCCAGCGATAATATGTTCTCCCAAGGAACTTCTGTATCGAAGCCTTCGACTCGACTGAGCAAGTTTTGCAGGTTTACTTGTTGCAAAATTTCTTTGAGTTCTGCGTCAGTAATTTGACGACTGGTATTAGGATAGAGCAATTGTTCACGCAAAGTTCCCAAGATGATATAAGGACGTTGGGGTAAGAATAAAACTTCTTCCAGGGGAGGTCTTACCAAACGACCAGTACCCGCATTCCATAAACCAGCGATCGCTCTTAGTAGAGAACTTTTACCTCGACCACTCGGCCCAACAATCAATAAACCTTCTCCTGCTTTGACAGACAGTGACAAATCTTCAACAATCACCTGTTGATAGTCGGGTGTTTGTAAAGTTACATTCTCAAAAACGATCTGATTTTCTTCTATTGTTTTTATAGTACTTACATCTTCTGGTTTTTTAGTAACAGCTTCTAACGCATCGGAAAATTCAGATAACCGTTCAACATAGCTAGAAAATCTTCCAGAATTCCCAAATTCATTAATTAACTCACCCAAAGCATTAGCGAAAAAATAGCAACATGTAGACGCTTGGCTAAGTTCTCCAAAATCAATTTCACCTTTAATCTGTAAAGGACCAAATACTATATATGGAAATATTTGAATTACAGCCTGATAACCTCTATTAAAAATCTCATTATTCCTCTCCCAATCAATTTTGCGTTTAGCATTTTCTATCAAATTACTAAATCGCCGGACAATAATATTTAATTCTTGCTTCTCTCCTCGAAAAAAAGCTACTGATTCAGCATGAGTGCGAAAGTGAGTTAGACAATAGGTGTAGTCAGCTTTCGCTTCGAGTTCTTCTCGATTAATTTTATTTAATTCTTGGGTTAAGTAAACAGCAATCAAATTACCTATAACTGTATAAGTAACCAAAATTAGTGCAACAGTCTGAGATATTGACCAGAGAACTAACAAAAAAGCTGTCATCTCCAGTATTTTTTCTAAGAGAGTAGCTGAAAAACTTAAAGCATTGTTTGCAATGGGTTCGACTTCTTGAGATAAACGTTGATCTGGATTATCAATATTAGATTTAAAGTTAATTTTGTAATAAGCTCGATTGTTTAAATATTTTGATAAAATCTTATTATTTAGCCATTGATACCAATCAAGAGCAATTTTTTTTCTCACTAGTTTGGAGAACCCTACCAAGAGAGTTACCAATACTAGAGCTGAACCAAAAAGCAGTAAAGTATCATAAAACTTAGAGATGTCCTTCTCTTGAATGATGACATCGAGTAAATAGCGAGTAATAAAGCTGTTAAAAACATTTGCGCTTACAAGTGCAATTATTAATAAAATCAAGAGAACGAGCATTCCCCATGAGCGAATCACGTCTGAGAATGCTCTGTTTCCTGGCTCGTTTGGATACCAGTAAGGTTGCGCGACTGCTTTTACGTCTTTCCAAAATTGAATAAAACCTAAAAAAGCATTTGTTGAAGGTTGAGTTTGAACAACTTGGGTTGGCATATTCTGAAACTAAACTAAGATTTTACTAATAATTAAGCTAGTTATATGGAAGTAACGTTAAGGGTCAATTCCTTTCTAAATAAGCATTGTAGCTATAAATAAAGTAGGAAATTGACCTAGTGCAATTGTTGGGATTTTGGAGAATGTTGAAAAAGGCAGAAGGCAGAGGGCAGAAGGCAGAAGGTTCTATTCCGAAGGGGATTCAGACCCCGCCTGAATAGGAGCCACCAAATTAAAAATTTGGTGGGGGTCTTAAACCGCAAGTTCGCTACGTTCACGGGCAGAGAGCAGGAATCAGAATTCCCTTCTGCCTTCTGCCCTCTGCCTTTCTTGATAAGCTTTCTCACACAACTCGGTAAATATGCTTGTGAAAGTATTATTGAACTCAATATTTGTATTAACTGACGCATTGAATCATTTGCTGCAATCTTCTTGGTGTCTATAATCGACAGCAGTTAATAAGTTTTTCAGCAGATAATTTTTGCGCCATCTGTCATATTCTATAACGCAGTATATACCAATTTACATTTTGATTTTTTGTTTTTATCCCAATTTACCGAGCGGATACGTCTTAACTGTCTTAACTGTCTTAACTGTCTTAACTGTCTGCTTAACTGTCTTAATTTGGTATTGTATTTTGTTGGCTAAGGTGAGATAATTCACAAATACAAGTAAAAAGTACAAATTTAAATAAATAAACTCAATTGATGTAAAATGATGTAAACATTACTTTAAACCTAGCAAAATATCCGATTTGAGAAGCAAATTTTTGATAGTAATAATTGTTAAAACTTATAGCTAAGTTAACTTTGTCTTTAGCTAAAACTGTAGTAATTTAAGGTAGCTTTACAATAAATTATTAATTTATTAAAATTAGCATTGATTAGAGTAAAATTATGAATTTAATAGAGCTTCTAGAAAATCTTTTAGCAAATAATGTTGAACTGTGGGTTGATGGAGACAAACTGCGCTATCGAGCGCCTAATCATTCACTGACTCCTGAGTTATTGGGGAAAATTAAGCAATCTGAAGCAGAAATTATCCAAATTTTATCCCAGAGTACCGAGCAGGTTACAAATTATCCCTTATCTCACGGTCAAAAGGCACTTTGGTTTTCATATCAATTAGCACCCAGCAGTACTGCTTACAACGTTACATATGCAGCAAAATTAGTTACAAATTTAGATATTGCTGCCCTAAAGCAAGCAGCACAAGCTTTATTTGAAAGGCATCCAGTTTTAAGGACTACCTTTGCAATCATTGACGGCGAACCAGTGCAAAGAGTTCACAAAAATCAGCAAGTTGACTTTAGCATCCAAGACGCTTTCGCCCTTAGCCAAGATGATGTAAACAACTGGCTCTCAGAAAAAAGCGATCGCCCCTTCGACTTAGAACAAGGCCCGATATTGCGCTTTGATTTATTAATTAACCACATTAAAACTGATAAATTAGCAACAAAAGAACATATTCTCTTAATCACGCTACATCAGATAGTGGGAGATTTCTGTTCTTTAGAAATTATGATCAGTGAACTTTGCGCCTTGTATAAAGCGATGTCTACGACGGGCTACGCCTACGCAAAAGGTGAAGCAGCCCAACTATCAGCACAAAACTATCAATATCAAGATTACGTCAAGTGGTCAGAGCAAATGCTCGCTAGTTCAGATGGAGAAAGTTTGTTGACTTACTGGCAGCAACAGCTATCTGGTGAGTTGCCATTGCTAAATTTGCCAACAGATCGACCAAGACCTCAAATCCAAACCTATAACGGCGCTTCCCGCTTTTTTACTATTGAACAAGAACTGCGGCAATTGCTCACAGAATTGGCAACTAGAGAAGGTGCGTCTCTGTATATCCTTTTATTAACAGCATTACAAATACTATTACTACGTTATACCAATCAAGAAGATATTTTAATTGGCTCTCCAATGGAGAATCGGAGCCGTTCAGAATTTGAAAATATTGTGGGTCACTTTACTAATCCTGTGGTCTTGCGAGGAGACCTTTCAGGAAAACCGACTTTTAAAGAGTTGCTGGAGCGATCGCACTCTTGTGTATTAAATGCCCAAGACCATCAAGATTATCCCTTTTCCCTGCTGCTAGAGCAACTGCAACCTGTCCGCAACCCCAGTTTTTCGCCACTCTATCAGGTAGCCTTCGTCTGCGATCGCTCTCACCTGATGGATATGGATGGTTTGATTTTGGAATCAATAATTCCAGAGTCTAAAGGAGCCGCCTTTGATTTAACCTTAACCATTCTTGAGGGGACAGACTCACTCAAAGGTACATGGAATTACAACACTGACTTATTTGATGACAGCACAATCGCGCGGATGATGGGGCATTTTGTAACAATGCTTTCAGCAATTGTGGCAAATCCCCAGCAACGAATTGACCAATTACCAATGCTCACACAATCTGAGGAACGACAGTTATTAATCGAGTGGAATGATACTCAAGTAGACTACGCCTTCGATAAATGTATTCATCAGTTATTTGAGGAGCAGTCTTTGAGGACACCCGAAGCTGTGGCAGTGGTGTTTGAGAATCAACAATTGACGTACCACGAGTTGAATTGTCGTGCTAACCAGTTGGCGCATTATTTGCGGTCTAATGGAGTCGGAGCCGACGTGCTGGTGGGGATATGTGTGGAGCGTTCTTTAGAGATGCTGGTGGGACTGTTGGGCATTCTCAAAGCGGGTGGAGCTTACGTACCACTTGACCCAGAATATCCCCAAGACCGTCTTAAGTTCATGCTTGAAGATGCTCAAGTTCCAGTATTACTCAGTCAACAGCGACTCCTGGATCGACTACCCCAGTATCAGGGAAAACTGATTTGTTTAGATGAAGTCTGGTCAGAAATTCTGCAAAACAAACAGAATAACCCGATTGAGGTAGTAACGCCTACTCATCTTGCGAATGTGATTTACACATCCGGCTCCACAGGCAAACCCAAAGGGGTAATGATTGAGCATAGTGGATTGTGCAATCTAGCTCAAGCTCAAATTCAGGCTTTCGGCTTGGATGGTGATAGTCGAGTTCTCCAGTTTGCCTCCTTCAGTTTTGATGCTTGCATATCAGAAATCTTGATGGCTTTGGGATCGGGGGCAAGACTTTACTTAGGAACAAAAGACTCTTTGATGCCGGGTATGCCTTTAATTGAGCGATTACGCGATTATGGCATTACCCATGTCACCCTACCACCATCAGCCCTAGCAGTCCTGCCAGTAGAAGAACTGCCAACATTGCAAACAATCATTGTCGCAGGAGAAGCCTGTCCTGTTGAACTGATGCGACAATGGTCAAAAGGCAGAAACTTTTTCAACGCCTACGGCCCGACAGAAGCCAGTGTTTGTGCAGCGATCGCCAAATGCACTCCACTAGATCAAAAAACTTCCATCGGTCGTCCAATAGACAATACTCAGATATACATACTTGACCAAAACTTACAACCAGTACCTGTGGGTGTACCAGGAGAACTGCACATTGGTGGTGCAGGATTAGCGCGAGGCTATCTCAACCGCAGCGAGTTAACACAAGAGAAATTCATCCCCAACCCTTTCAACAATTCAAAATTCAAAATTCAAAATTCAAAGTTGTATAAAACAGGGGACTTAGCACGTTATTTACCAGATGGCAATATCGAATACTTGGGACGCATCGACAACCAAGTAAAAATTCGGGGATTCCGCATTGAGTTGGGAGAAATCGAAGCAGCACTAAGCCAACATCCCCACGTGCAAGCATCATGTGTCATAGCCCGTGAAGATAACAGGGGTGACAAGCGCCTAGTAGCCTACATCGTACTGCAACCAGAGCAGACACCCACAGTTCAAGAACTGCGTAGCTTCCTCAAAGAAAGGCTACCAGAATACATGGTACCAAGTGCGATCGTTCTCTTAGAATCTTTACCCGTAACCCCCAACGGCAAAATAGATCGTCGCGCTCTACCAGCACCAGAGCCAAGTAGTGAATCAAGAGATAAATACGTAGCTCCGCGCACTCCCATCGAAGAAATCCTGGCACTGATTTGGCAACAAGTTCTAAAAGTAGAGCTTGTAGGCAGATATGACAACTTCTTTGAACTAGGAGGACATTCCCTACTCGCAACCCAACTGGTGTCCCGTGTGCGTAGCAGCTTGAAAGTAGAACTGCCATTGCGTTCATTATTTGCAGCACCAACAATTGCCCAATTAGCGCTATTGATTCAGCAATTACAGCAGCAAGATATAGAACTGTCAGCACTACCCATCTCAAAGCGGGTAGAGAATGCAAACTTACCACTGTCTTATGCTCAACAACGGTTGTGGTTTTTAGACCAGTTGGAGCCGAACAGTGCTTCATACAACATCCCCTTCGGGTTGCGCTTAGTCGGATCTCTTAATTTTGCCGCCTTGGAACAAAGCTTAATTGAAATTATTTATCGCCACGAAGCATTACGTACTAACTTTGTTACTGTTGATGGAAAACCAACTCAAATTATTCAAACTCCAACAAATTGGTCAGTTGCAGTTGTTAACTTGCAACATCTACCAGTAAGCGAACAAGAAATCACTGTACACAAATTAGTGCAACAACAAGCGCTTCTTCCTTTTGACTTAGCGTCGGATGCATTAATCAGAGCGACATTACTGATACTGTCCGAGACAGAACAGTGGTTAGTAGTGTGTATGCACCACGTTGTCAGTGATGGCTGGTCAATGGGTGTGTTTGTCCAGGAGTTACAAGCACTGTACAATGCTTATTCTCAAGGTCAACCATTACCTCTATTGCCGCTACCAATTCA